>JAQTVR010000057.1 GCA_028706995.1 Dehalococcoidales bacterium | reverse complement strand
ACGTCTGAAACAAAGCAGCCCTGCAAACGCTTGGGCTTGGCTTCTTCGGTCGGCATATATAACATATCGCCTTTACCCAGCAGCTTTTCAGCGCCCACCATATCCAGGATAGTACGCGAATCCACCTGCGAGGTGACGGCAAAGCTGATACGGGTGGGGAAGTTGGCTTTAATCAAGCCGGTAACAACATCCACCGATGGACGCTGGGTGGCTACCACCAAATGAATACCCACGGCGCGGGCAAGTTGTGCCAGACGGCAGAGTATATGCTCCACCTCGTCAAAACCGGCCATCATCAGGTCGGCTAATTCATCAATAATCAGGATTATATTGGGCATTTTATCCTTGCCCTGCCTGGTCTTATTGTAACCTTCTATATTGCGGGTAGAGGCGGCTGCCAGCTTTTGATAGCGCATATCCATCTCCTGGTTAAGCCAGCGCATCGTATTCAGGGCTTTGTTCGTATCCACGATAACCGGCGTTGCCAAATGCGGAAGGCTGTTGAACTGCACCAGTTCTACCCTCTTAGGGTCTATCATTATCATCTTGGTCTCATACGGGGTATTGCACATCAATATACAGCAGATAACGGCATTAAGACAGACGGTCTTACCGCTGCCGGTAGCCCCGGCGATAAGCAGGTGAGGCATCTTGGCAAGGTCTCCAGAGATAGCTTCGCCACCGGCGCCCTTGCCTAGAGCCATCGCCAGTTTGGATCTGGATAACAATTTCTGGAAGTTACTGCTCTCGATAACGCTTCGCAAGCTTACGGTCCCGAAAGACGAGTTGGGAACTTCTATACCGACAACGGATTTTCCCGGAATGGGGGCTTCAATCCTGATGGTCGGCGATGCTAAAGCCAGCGCCAGATCATTGGCCAGCGAGGTAATCTTATCTACTTTTACCCTGGTTCGGGAGACCTCTTCCAGGCGAGTAACGATATTCCCTTTCTCATCCCTTTCCGCCACTCTGCGTGTTTTTACATCCCAGCCCGGTTCGATACCGAACTGGGTAACCGTAGGACCTACGTTAATCTGGGTAACCCTGGCATCCACACCATAGCTTGCCAGCGCTTCGTCAATTTTTTTAGCTCTTAAGGTATTATCCGTCTGGCTGTATTCGAGTTCGGCGGTCTTATCAAGTATCTCGACAGGTGGCAGCCTCCATCCATCGACGATTACCAGTGAAGCGGACTGCCCGTATTTACGCCACACATCCTGCGCCACCTGCCTCAAATCCGATTTCTCCGTTTTTTCCATCCTGGATTTAGCAGCGGCAGCTTCGGATTCCTGTTTATTCTTCATAGCTTCTGCTACCATAGAATCGGTAACAGGTTTTTTTCTATTCATCTCAGGCGGGACCAAGACTCCCGGCGGAACTATCTTATCCTCCAGTGTTTCATGCACAGGAATATCTTTTTTCGGCGAATCCTTGAGCGGCAATGCTACTTGCATGGCTGCAAGTCTCTTGTCTGCAAATCTCTTTTCGTAATCCAACGGATAATCCGGAGACCGCAACGGTTGCTGATAGACAGGCCTTTCCGGCTTAACTCGCGGTTTCGGCGGTGATCCAGGACCGGCTAACCACTTCATAAAGTTAACGATACCCTGCCAGCAGGTGCGCGGCGCAATCAAGATAATCCCCAGTAAGAATAATCCAACCACTCGGAGAACCCCTATAGCGGGATCATCGCCGATAATAGCCTCACCGAAGCTGCCTCCGGCTTCTAAAAAAGCCAGCACTCCCCAGACAGCAAACAGTACGGCAGCACCCCCCAGCCATTTATTCCACTGGTAAAGCTTCCAACGCTGTACAAAAGCAGACAGCGGACTGCGGTAAATTATGCTAAGGATGATGATAATTGCCAGGGCGACGAGGATTAACCCCCACCCCAGAAGACCTGCGGTTTCTGTAACAGTAACACTTATCCATGTAGAAATATTATCCCACTGCCAGAACAACACTGCCAGAATCGCGATCAACAGTAGAGTTCGGCGCACCCAGCGCGAAGTCAGAAATCGAAAGAAAGCCCTGACAAGGGAAACACCACTTCTTTTTTGCAGTTTTTTCTTCGGCACAGGTTTGGGATTCTTCCTCTTTACAACCTTGCTTACTTTGGGTTTAGCCTGTTTAGCTTTACTCTTGACCATAGTTATTCACCATCCCGATAAATTAACTTATACTTTCACCATCACGGGAAGAATCATCGGGCGCCGTTTTGTCTGGTCGAAATAGAACTTATTGAGCTCAGCCCTTATCCTGCTATCGGGGAAACCGATTTCTGTTGCAAATTCACCCTCATGATTCATGATCTTAGCAACCATATCTTTACTTGCTTCCAGCATATCCTTGCATTCATTGCTATCGACAAATCCCCGCGTAACAATATCCGGGCGCCCTGTCAGTTTATCATTATGCTTATTGACGGCGATGATTATAACGACGATGCCGTCGCGTGAAAGCATGCGCCTGTTGCGAAGTACAACACCGCCGACATCCCCGACGCTCAATCCGTCAACATATACATTCCCCGCATTCACTTTCCCCGATATTTTACCCGAATTCTGGTTTAATTCAAGTATATCACCATCCTCGAGCGTGAAGATTCTTTCTTCAGGAATACCCACTTGATGAGCCAGCCTGGCATGAAAACTAAGGTGGCGGTATTCACCATGAACCGGCACGAAGAACCTGGGTTTTACCAGGCTCAACATCAGTTTTAGTTCTTCCTGACTGGCATGCCCGTGTACGTGGGTTTGCGCCATCCTGCCATAATAGACCTCGGCACCCTGCTTGAAGAGATTATCCACTGTTCTGTTAACAAGCGATTCGTTACCGGGAATAGGTGACGCAGAATATATCACTGTATCTCCCCTGATTATACTGACCTGGCGATGGTCACGATTGGCTATACGAACCAGACCGGAAGTAGGTTCCCCCTGGCTGCCGGTGGCGATTATAACTACCTTTTCATGTGGCAGTTTGTGTAAATCTTCTATCTTAGCAAGAACGCCATTCGGAGCCTTGAGATACCCCAGTTCCAGGGCTATTTTAACCGTATCGGTCATACTGCGCCCCACTACGAAGACACGGCGCTGGTGCTTGGCGGCAGCATCGATAACCTGCTGAACACGGGACACTAAAGAGGCAAAGGTGGTAACGATTACCCTGCCCTGCGCGTTGGCAATAATGTGTTCCAGAGCTTCACCGACTACCTTTTCCGAAAGGGTATAGCCGGGCATCTCGGCATAGGTAGAATCGGAAAAAAGCAGCAAGACTCCCTGCGCCCCAACCTGTGCAAGCCTCGAAAGGTCTGTCTGCAGGCCATTAACCGGAGTATAATCCAGTTTAAAGTCCCCTGTATGGACAATTGTACCTATGGGAGTCTGGATGATCATACCAGCGGCGTCCGGGATGCTGTGACATACCGGAAAGAACTCCACTTTGAACTTGCCAAGGGTAATCGGAACACCGAATGTCACAACGTTAAGCTGCGCACTTGTTAGAGCTTTTCTTTCCTTGAGCTTTCCGGATATAAGACCTTTAGCCAGCTTGGTACAATACACCGGCACATTCAACTGGGGCAGTACATAGGGCAAAGCACCTACATGGTCTTCATGAGCATGGGTGATACATATAGCTCGTATCTTTTCTTTATTTTCCAGTAGATAACTTATATCCGGGATTACCAGGTCGATGCCCAGCATATCCTGTTCCGGGAACATCAAACCGGCATCTATGACTATGATTTCGTCGTCGTATTCCAGGATTGTCATATTCTTGCCGATTTCACCGAATCCACCGAGGGGGATTATTTTTAATTTATTTGTTTTTTTGAAATTTTTCATAATTTAGACCTCGAACATATTTAACTGTTTTGTAATGGGAACAGTTTCGTTTTTTTCTTCCTTTACTTCTGATGTACTATTATCCTGAGCAATAAACCCGGGAATCTTTAGAAAATCGGCTTTTATTACCTCTTTCAGGTTCCCCTGGTGTAATGCCGCTGCCGGATGGTACATAGCAATGTAAAGAACACCATCCCTTTTTTCGGAAGTGCCATGAATTTTACCGATGCTTTTATTAGGAAAGAACGTGGCCATGGAATAACGCCCAAGAGTGACAACTACTTTGGGGCGGATAATCTCAATCTGCCGGTTCAACCATCGACGGCAGCTAAGTATTTCTTGAGGCAATGGGTCACGATTTACCGGAGGGCGGCACTTGATTACATTGGCAATATAGACCTTCTCACGGTTCAGCCCGATAGAAGCCAGCAGTTCATCCAGGAATTTACCTGCCGGACCTACGAAAGGACGCCCCTGCTGATCTTCGTAAAAGCCCGGGGCTTCCCCAATGAACATTATATCAGCGTCTTCTGCTCCCTCACCCGGTACGACTTTGATTCGGGACCGGGCAATCTCACATCCATTACAGCATCCAATATTCGCATAAAGCTCGCTAAGCGCTGACATTTTTCCCTGTAAAAAGAGGTAAAAGTTTAAATCCCATCTTCCAAGTATGATAACACGGTGAATATGTCAAGTCAATTTGACCGAGGGTAAATACTTACTGATCAATCCTGGTTGTTAAATTACTTGTTAACTAATAACTACGCTATGGTTCGACAAGCTCACCATGAGCGGCTCAATAATCCTATTTCCGCTCGCCCTCGTATCTTGATAAAGTGATAATATATAAACAGGCGAGAGGGTAAAAGAGCGGAAACTACCACCAACCAGGATTAATGATGACCCAAAAATAAGGTGATTTTTAGTGCAGATAGAACACACTTGCCAAGTGCTTACAAACAGATGTAATATTTAAAAACCGATTAAATATCGAGTTCTTCAATTTATGGGTTAAAAGTTATTGGATAATGTAAATATGTTGTCGTTCACCACCCGCTGCCGGGATACGGTTTTCAGGTGGGGCGAGCGCACCTATGTCATGGGTGTTATAAACGTAAGCCCCGACTCTTTCTCCAGCGATGGGCTCAGTAATATTGAATCGGCCCTTGCACGGGCCAAGCGTTTTATCGATGAGGGCGCCGATATTATCGACATCGGTGGTGAATCCACCCGCCCCGACTCAAAAGCGGTTTCAGTCGAGGAAGAACTGAGGCGGGTAATCCCCGTTATCGAAGTCTTAGCCCGGGAAATTGCCGTACCTATAAGTATAGATACCTATAAATCTGCTGTCGCCAGCCGTGCTTTAGAAGTCGGGGCGAATATTGTTAACGATATCTGGGGATTTAAAAAGGATCCTGGGATGGTTAAAATAGCGTCTGATGCTAAAATTCCTGTAATAATTACAAGTAATCAGAGGGGGGCCCCCTGCAAGGATATAATGCCCGAGATTATTTCTGACCTTAGATCTAAAATCAGGCTGGCGGAGGATAGCGGAATTATAGCAGAAAATATTATAATTGATCCAGGCATTGGTTTTGGTAAAACTCTGGAGCAGAATTTAGAAATTATCCGGCGGCTCACCGAGCTTAAGTCTCTGGGTAAACCGATTCTTTTAGGAACTTCGCGCAAATCTCTAATCGGCGGAGTACTGGGATTACCGCCTGACCAGCGGTTAGAAGGAACGGCGGCAACCGTGGCTATCGGTATAGCCAACGGGGCAGATATTATACGTGTCCATGATGTCGAACAAATGGTGCGGGTATGCCTCATGAGCGATGCTATTATACGCAGAAAGGAATAATAAAATATATGGCAGCAATGGAATATAAAACGGTGTATTTAGGGCTGGGTTCCAATCTTGGAGACCGCAAGGATAATCTGGAGAAAGCCATAGATTATCTTTCTCAGAGGATTCGCATAACTATGCGTTCTTCGATATATGATACCGAGGCGATGGAAAACCGTGAACAACCGCGCTTTTTAAATATGGTCTGCCAGGCTAAGACGATAGTGAAACCGCAGGATTTGCTTGTCCTGGCAAAAGCTGTAGAGCGAAAAATGGGGCGACAGCCGAGCAGCCATAACGCACCACGCACTATCGATATCGATATACTACTTTATGGCGATGAAGTAATCGATACACCGGAGCTGACTGTTCCGCATTCCAGCTTACCCAACAGGGCATTTGCCCTGGTTCCACTGGCAGAAATTGTACCCAATCTGGTGCATCCTGTAAGTAAAAAGACTGTCGACAGTATGTTAAAAGACCTTGATCAAGGGATTCAGGGCATTATGAAAATAAACTGTGACTAAGGATAAAAATGTATAAACTATCTGTAAAACAGCACTTCGATGCCGCCCATGCCCTTAGAGGTTACAGGGGCAAGTGCGAAAACTTACACGGGCACCGCTTCCAGGTAAAGGCCAAGGTATCAGCTTCACAGCTCGATGACATAGGATTGGCTTTCGATTTTACAGAGTTAAAGCGCTTGTTAAATTCTATTCTGGAGAGATTCGATCATACCAATCTGAATGAAACGCCGCCGTTCGATAATATAAATCCTTCTTCGGAAAACATTGCCCGGACCGTTTACGAGGCATTGAAAATAGAGTTGAAGGATGCTCCCGTCAAATTAACCGGTGTTAAGGTGTGGGAATCGCCGGAGAGCGCGGTGGAGTACCGAGAGGGATAGTTCTATAAAATATGGCTTAGCAGTATCCTTAAACCGATAGCGATTAACATAATCCCGCCAAGGAGTTCTGCCCGCTTTCCCAGTACCTTTCCGGCTTTCCCGCCCAGCAGAAAACCGAGAATGGAAATAACAAAAGCTGTTATGCCGATAACTCCACTGGCTAAAACGATGTTCACTTCCAGGAAAGCAAAGGTCAAACCTACTGCCAGGGCATCTATACTGGTAGCTATGGATAAAGTCAGAAGGGCAGTGCCTCTGGTAATATCCATTCTTGACGGATGTTCATCTTTAAAACGGAAAGACTCCCATATCATCTTGCCGCCTATAAAAACCAGCAGGGCAAATGCCAGCCAGTGGTCGTAATCGGTAATCAGGTCGACAATTGTTCTCCCCACCAACCAACCCAGTACGGGCATAAAAGCCTGGAAAACACCGAATGAAAGAGAAGCTCGCAGTACCTGCCAGCGCGAGACGGATTTCATTGCAATACTGCCGCTGAAGACTACGGCAAAACAATCGGCCGATAAGCCGACGGCTATAATCAATATGGAGATAAAATCCAGGTTATCCATGTTAATATCTATTGTTGAAATATTTATCAAAGTATGTTAAAAACAAAGGCCTAAAAATATAAATGTCTTAAAGAAGAATATAATACCGGCACTTGATAAAAGCAAATTTTATTGTTAGACTTCGATTTGTATAGAGTTGATGGGCTGGAGTAAAATAGTGCTTTATAAAAAT
>JAQTVR010000056.1 GCA_028706995.1 Dehalococcoidales bacterium | reverse complement strand
CCATGAGTATACCGCCTGTGGCGGCCATGGCGCAGGCGAACATCCAGGAGCGCGAGAATATTCTGGTTACCGGGATACCGCAGGCCTGAACCGCCATCTGGTCGTCGGCGGTAGCCCGCATGGCTATGCCCATGCGGCTGTATTTAAAATAAAGGGACAGGACTGTGAACAGCGCCAGTGAAATCGCCGCCGCCCACAGGTACTCCTGTGAAACTACAGCCGTACCGATATGAATGGTCTGTTGCGGGAAAAGGCGGGGCAGGGCATCGACGCTCCAGGGCCAGATAAAGGTAACCAGGCCTTCTATAAAGTAAGCCAGACCCAGCGTCACCGTAATCAATGAGAGTATCGGCTGGGCGATAAGCGGGCGCAGTATGAACCTCTCGATTATCCAGCCGAGGGCAAATGCGATTATTATAACCAGCGGAATGCCTATCCATGCAGGAAGACCCGCCTGGACCAGTATACCGTAGGTTATCCATGAGGATATCAATACCAGTTGCCCCAGCGCCAGGTTGGCCACGCCGCTGGACTTCCATATCAGGACAAAACCCATAGCGATAAGGGAATATACCATGCCTACGGTTATACCGGTGATAGTATATTGGAGCAAATCAGCCATTAGTTCCTATCTCCTTCGGCTACTGTTCTCACTTTTATACTGGTGGTTACAACACCCCTTCTACCGTCTCTATAGGTAACCGGCGCTTCTACTTTTATCTCTTTCCCATCGTCGTACATGGCTTCGATAAGCTGTTTGTAGCGTTCTTCCATGAATTCCCTTCGAAGTTTCCGGGTTCTGGTAAGCTCGGCTTCATCGGCATCGAATTCTTTATGTAAAAGAACGAATTTTTGCACCCTCGACGTTTCAGGGAGATAACTGTTAACCCTGACCAAGTCCTTTTTAACTAACTCGGATACCTCTTTTTTCTGGGATAAATCTACAAATGTGGTATAGGGGATACGGTTGCGTTCCGCCCACTTGCCAACCATAGCAAAATCCATGTTGACTATAGCGGAAACATAATCACGTGTCTTCCCGCCTATTACCATTGCATCCTTAATATATGGACTGAATCTCAAGCGCCCTTCTATATACTGGGGAGCGTATTTTACCCCGGTTTTCAGTTGGCCCATATGTTCCAGCCTGTCCATGAATATCAGGTGTCCCCTGTCATCTATGTTTACGGCATCCCCGGTATGGCACCACCCATCTTTCACAACATCCCTGGTCTTTTCAGGGTTCTTATGATAACCGCTGAACATGCAACCGCTTCGTACTAAAAGCTCGCCCTCATCAGTTATTCTAATCTCTGTGCCGCATGCCGGCCTGCCCACGCTTTCGAATCTAATCTCTTTACTGCTATGAGACGAAATATAACCGGCTTCGGTGCTGGCATAGTTTTGCCTAAGCTCTATACCAATAGCATGAATAAGGCGAAAAGTATCCAGGCTGAGCACCGAGCTTCCGGTAACGGCGAACCTGACACGGCTTAAACCCAGTCTATCCTTAAGCGGTCTGAATAATGCATAGTAGGCTACCTGGTAGAGACCTTTCCAGAATATATTAGGGGTCTTTCCTGCCAGCTTCATATCCGCCATCTTGTATCCCAGCGGCATGAAAAGATTATAAACAAAACGCTTTAACGGATGGGCATCTATCATTCTTATCTGGATATCGCTTACCAGGCTTTCCCATTGCCTTGGACCGTATATTACAAAGTTAGGACCGATTTCACGTGTATCCTCGGCAATAGTTTCAGGTTCTTCGGGGAAATTCAATTTGGCTCGCGTTAAAAGATGCGGAATAGTGGCAAAATAGCTGTCACCCACCCAGGCTGCTGGGAAATTCGATATCAGGTTATCCTTTTCAGTTAAAGGGTAACGGTCGATAAAAGACCTGGCAGTGGTTATCAGCGCGCGGTGGCTCAGGCATGCACCTTTAGGTAAACCGGTGGTACCTGAGGTGTAATAAATAAAAGCCAGTTCATCGGCCTTGCCTTTAGTCACGTTCTCTTCGAATTTACCGGGGTTAGCTTTATCGTATTCCTTCCCCTGCTTTATAACATCGGTAAAAGATATAAGCATCGGGTCGTCGTAATTCTTCAGACCCTTGGGATCCCAGTAGATTATCTTTTGTAACAAAGGGAGATTAAGACGGATTTCCAGGAATTTGTCGGTCTGCTCCTGGTCGTTAACTATAGCAAATCTGGCATCCGAATGCCTGGCTATATATTCCACCTCGGAGGGAACCGAATCGACAAATATGCCCGTAGTTACCCCACCGGCCGCCTGTACGGCAAACTCTCCCCAGAACCACTCAGGTTCATTATCTCCGATGATACAGGCAACATCGCCGGGGTTTAGCCCCAGGCATATCATACCCAGCGAGAAGTTTTTTATAGTTGCATAATATTCAGTCCAGCTATACCTCTGCCAAATGCCGAACCTCTTCATATACATAGCCGGGGAATCACCCCAGTTTAGGGCGTTATATCTTACCAGTTGCGGAATGGTACACGCCTGCCATACTTCTGAAGTATTCCCCTCTTTTTTCGATGCCCTTTGCTTCATTTTTAACATTTCGATCTACTCTAAATCCCCTTATATAAAAGTGCCTCCCCCGCTGGGGGGAGGCACTTCAAAAACCTGTTTAGTTATAATAATACACCCTATAAGCTAAACGTTTGGATATACTGCCCTCCCAGCGCACCCCTGGTGCGCTTGCTAAACGCGAAGCTTATGGTTACCAGATTCTTTAAATTTAACATTTTGTTATTCTTGACTGTGAGGCATTTTAACATAGCTAAATAATACTGTCAACACAGGAATATTAAGGCTGCTAAACGTTATTTTAAATATCAGATTCTTCCGGCTTAATAGGAATAGTGATACCGGTGGCTTTAGCAATAAGTTTCCCATCCTGATTGGTTATCGTTACCTCGGAGAAGCCGGCTTTCCTGCCGCTTTTTATCACCTTTCCCTCCGCTGTTAATATATCTCCCACTTTAGCGCTGGAAATAAAATAGGTATTGAAGTGCGAAGCCACGCTGGGGTAAGCCATAGAATTGGAAGCCGAACCGAAGGCCTGGTCGGCTAAAGACATGATAATGCCGCCGAAGACAACGCCGTGAAAGTTCTGAAATTCGGGGCGCATCACAAGGGTAACACGGGAATACCCCGGAGACAGCTCTAAAATCTCCGATTTCAGAAACGAAGTGATAGGTTCATTTTGTATCCTGGCTTTTAAAGACGAAATCTTGTCTTCTTTTTCATTCTTATCGGTAGACATGGGAATACTCCCTTATATTTTAATTGCTTCTATGCCCTGCTCGAAGGCAGCTATATTGACGCCGACTATCCTGGACGGAAGACTTTTAATAATGCATTCTCTCCAGACGCTATCTTCTATATCTAAAAAGCATGATAGACACCCCAGCATGAATATATTAAGCGTCCTGGCATTGCCAAGTTCCTCGGCTTTTTTAGTGCCTTCCACGAAATATATCTTATCCGCCTTCTGTTTGAGTATGGATATTATTTCTTCATCTGTCGGATAGTGCTCAACGCCGCGGCTTACCGATAGCGGAGGAATAGCCCTGTTATTTAATATGACGATGCCGTCGGATTTTAGAAAATTACTGCAGCGTGCGGCTTCCATCTTTTCAAAGGACATGACGATATCCGCTTCGCCTTCTACAATAATCGGTGAGTATATCTTTTGTGCAATACGCAAATGGCTGATAACGTTGCCTCCACGCTGCGCCATTCCTATCGTATCCGTCTTTTTGATATCATATCCGGAAGACATAGCGGCTTCACCGATAACATTTCCGGCTAAGATCACACCCTGTCCCCCGACACCGGCAATAATCAGGTTACAATTCTTCACTTATTCGCTCCGATTGTCTTGCACCATCGGGAGAGATAGCTTTATTGGGGCAAATCTGCCGACATAAACGGCAGTTATCGCCGACACATAGAGAGCCGTCGATGATAATCATGTCTCCATCCTTTTGTATCGCCGGACAACCGAGTGCCAGGCACAATCCACAGGCGGTGCATTTATTTACATCGATTATACCTGGATCGACTCCCCTTCTTAAATCTACGGCACATGCACCGCTGACGATGATAACCGATAGCTCGCCGCTATCAATCGATGTTTTAACACTGTTTTTCAATGCTTTAATGTCCCAGGCGCTGACCAGCTGGATATTCTTCACTCCGATTGCGCGAACAATCGATTCCAGGCTGACGGCAACGGTTTCTTCGCCCTGCGCCGTTTTACCGGTTCCCGGGTGCTCCTGGTGACCGGTCATAGCCGTTGTTTTATTATCTAGTATAATAAGCGTTATCTTAGCCTTGTTATAAACGGCATCAATAAGACCGGTAATACCCGAATGAAGGAAGGTAGAATCGCCAATAACGGCTATCAACTTTTCATCCACTCCGGCTTTTTGCATGCCTATAGCATTACCTATACTTGCCCCCATGCACCCGCAAGTGTCGATGGCGCTAAGCGGAGGCAAAGCGCCTAAAGTATAACAACCGATATCCCCGGTAATTATTAACTTGGGCTCTCTGGGTTTTTCCCCGGGGAGCACACTCCTTTGCCCAAGATTACTGAGGGTATAAAAGGTACCGGTATGCGGACAGCCGGGGCATAGTAGCGGCAGCCTGCCGGGTAATTTCGGGGCTGTATATTCCGTTTTCTTAACTTCATTTTCAGCAAGTATCCCGATACTGTAACTGCCTTTTTTAATTATATCCTGTGTCAGTTCGCCGATTATGGAAATAAACTCTTTCCCCGTTACCTCGATACAAAGGGATCTAACGTATTCCTCGATAAACGGGTCGAGCTCTTCTATTACCACCAGCTTTTTAACCTTCAAAGCAAATTTCCTGATGAGATTCTCAGGCATGGGATAAGTAAAACCCAGCTTCAGGAACGACGCACCGGGGAATACCTCCCTGGCATACTGATATGCCATGCCGCTGGAAATGATGCCCAGTTTGTCATCGCCCTTGAATATCCGGTTAAAGCTGGATGTCTCGCTGTAGCTGGCCAGGTTTTTTACCCTTTCTTCTACCAGCGGACGTCTGAAACGGGCATTGGCCGGCAGCATAATATACTTCTGAAAATTGTGCTTGAACACACCCTTAACTCCAGGCGTTTCTTTTTTATCTCCCAGTTCAACTACCGCTTTGGAATGGGAGACACGCGTAGTGGTACGAAAAAGCACAGGGGTATCGAATTGCTCACTGATATCGAAGGCAGTGATCATCATTTCATAGGCTTCCTGGCTATCGCTTGGTTCCAACATGGGTATTTTTGCCAGTTTTGCGAAGTGACGGTTATCCTGTTCGTTCTGGGAACTGAGCGCACCGGGGTCATCGGCAGTTACTACCACCAAACCGGCATTGACTCCGGTTATAGCCACTGCCATAAACGGATCTGCGGCAACATTCAAGCCAACGTGCTTCATGGCTACCAGCGTACGGGCACCGGCATATGAGGCTCCCACACCGACTTCCATGGCTACTTTTTCGTTGGTTGACCATTCAGCATAGATATCTTTAAATTGAGAGAGGTTTTCCAGTATCTCTGTGCTGGGTGTACCGGGGTAAGCAGCGGCTATTTTAATACCGGCATGATATGCCCCTAAGGCTATAGCCTCATTCCCGGAAAGTAACTTTTTATTGACGCTCATTTAAGTACCGTATTATAACATAAAGAGCTATAGGACGTTAACCTGCTTCCCATCAATTAACACCATTCGGTCTTTGCCTTGTATACACATTTATAATATAATTCGTAAATATAATTACCCATGATTATCTAAAGAACTCGATCATTCCATGAATTACTCTTAAAATTAAACTATTAAATAAATATACAAATTACTTTATGAAAAATAGGAAACTGAGAAGAAGTTTCTATGAATGGCTGGGGGAGTTCCTCAAGAACCACTACCACCTTTTTGTATATACGATAGTAGCTATCACCATGTTGTTGCTTATTCCCGTTTTCCTGATGCAGCCAACGGAAACGGCCAGCGATGACCCGACTAACAACGATACAGTAATATGGTATAAGGAAATTCAGGAAAATTTCCCCAGCGAAGCCTATTCTATGGTCTTTATTGTCGAATCCGAAGAGGGTGATATGCTCATCCAAGGAAACCTGTATGCACTCTATCAAAAAGAAGAAGAGCTTAGAAATAGCGAGATGAGACCTTTCCTCTATGAAAGCAGTAATAGTACTACCGGAATTATCAGCCTGGGAATATATACGCTGGCAGATGCTGTAAATACAACACTCGTTATGAGCAGCAGTAATGTTATCGATCTATCCAACGCCACTGATTTACAGGTTAAACAGGCTGTATACAGCATACTCTCCAATACTTCGACCGGCAGTTTTGCACGGACTCTATCTATACAAGCCGGTTATGAAGAAACAACAGATGGTATAAAATTGTGGTCGTCACCTGCCCTGACAGTAGTCGTATATTCTATCGGCGATAGCGTAATTAGCAAGTACCCGGCTTTAACAGGCGGAAATTATGCCGGAGATATCGTCCTAGAATATTTCGGAAGAGAAATACTGGCGCTGTTACAAGAGAAGAGTCCTTTTCAGGTCTGGGGAATAAATATAGACCTTAATCTGGAAATTAGCGACGAAGGCAGCATTAATACCCCGATGCTTATAGTAGCCATATTAATTATTTTAGTTATCGTCGCTATTATTTTCCGCTCTCTTATTATTACAATGATATCCGGTCTCGGTTTGATCATGGTCATGGTATGGCTTAATGGGTTTTCAAATCTGATCGGCATCAAAAATTCCACTGTCGTCGACCTTATCGTACCTATCATAGTCCTGGTGCTGGGAATCGATTACGCCATTCACTCGGTCTTCCGCTATCTCGAAGAAAGAAGAAAAGGCTATCCACCACAACAGGCTCTGGGGAATTCCGTCCGTAACTTAGGCAGCGCCCTGATGCTGGCAATGCTGACCACATTCATAGCTTTTATGTCCAATATAATCTCAAATATAGAATCTATAGTACATTTTGCTATTGCTTCTTCGTTTGCCATCTTTGCCACCTATATTATTTTAGGGCTTTTCGTGCCCGTTATAGTCATGTGGTATGATCTGCGAAAGGCAAAAAACAACCCTGCCTCTATTATGAAAATCAGGAAATCCACACAGGCTTCCTTCATGGGGAATATTGCTGCTTTCTTCAATAAAAAATGGTTTATCTCACTACCTTTAATACTCATTGTCACTCTTGCCGGTATACTGGGATGGTCCAATCTTGAAACCAGATTGGAAGCCAAGGATGCCCTCGATCCTGAATCTGCCTTCGTTATCGGTCTCGACAAGGTAACCGAGCAT
>JAQTVR010000055.1 GCA_028706995.1 Dehalococcoidales bacterium | reverse complement strand
AGCCGCCGCTCCGCTACCAGCATAGATTTTGGCAATTTTTACCGGATTGAAATCCTTGCAGATAACGCCTTTAGACGGTGATGCCTTTTTAACCTCGGCAATCAGTTTTATGCCACTCCCGGTTAGCGCCTTTGACAGCGATTTGGTCGGGGGTTGAACAAGCACCATCTTCTCCAGTTTATCTACCGGCGAACTGCGCTTAATATCTTCAAGTTCCCGTTTTGTATCGGCGACTATATCATCCAGAATCATCTACTTCCCCTTAACAACTATTGCTTACTGTAATCAACTCTTCCAGCTTATTCATAGCAGAGTCGTTATCTATAATTTCTTGAGCCAGTTTGAAGCCATCCTTTAAATTATTTACCCTGTCTCCGGCAACCAGCGCAGCGGCAGCATTCATAAGCACCACATTGCGCTGAGGCAATTTTTCTCCGTCAAAAATCCTAAGCATCAACCTGGCATTCTCCTGCGCATTGCCACCCTTGAGACACCCTGGAGTATCTTTAGACAATCCGAAGTCCTCCGGATTCATATAATAGCTGGAAACCTTGTCGTTTTTAAGTTCACAGATATGAGTTTGCCCGGTGATGGTAAATTCATCTATGCCATCCTCGCCGTGGACTACAAGAGCATGCCTGCACCCCAGACCTTTAAGAACTATTGCCAGTTTTTCCACCAGCGCATCACTGGGAACGCCAAGTACCTGGGATTTTGCCCCTGCAGGATTTGTCAGAGGCCCAAGTATGTTAAAAACGGTGCGAATGCCTATTTCACGCCGTGGCCCGGCGGCAAATTTCATGGCGGGGTGGAACAGGGGGGCGAACATGAATCCTATCCCTGCTTCTTCAATACATTTCTTGACCTGCTCCGCATTGAGCTCGATCTTAACACCCAGCGCTTCCAGCACATCGGCACTGCCGCACTGGCTGGACATTGCCCGGTTGCCATGCTTGGCAACCTTAATTCCTGCCCCGGCGGCAACAAAAGCTGCTGCCGTGGATATATTAAAAGTGCCTGCCCCATCCCCTCCGGTACCGCAGGTATCCAAAACAGGTTCATTTAAAACTACCGGTATGGCCTTAGCCCTCATCGTTTTGGCCAGACCGATGATTTCGCCCGCTGTTTCCCCCTTCAACCTGAGTGCGGTAACAAATGCGCCGAGTTGCGCAGGCGTAGCTTCCCCATTCATGATTTCTTCCATTACAGCGGAAGCCTCTTCAATGGATAAAGACTGTGCTTCAACCAGTTTTTTAATAGTTTCCTTAATCATTTTTATACCCTCACTTTGTTATTTTTAAGAAAATTTTCAAGTAATTTCTTGCCGGATTCCGTCATAAAAGATTCGGGGTGGAACTGTATACCCTCGACCGGATACAGGCGATGGCGTAATCCCATAATGGTTCCGTCGTCCGTCCAGGCGGTTATTTCGAGGCAATCGGGGAGATTTTCGCGGTATACCATTAAAGAATGATAGCGGATGGCAGAAAAAGGATTGGCTATTCCCTCAAAAATCCCCTTTCCGTCATGATGGATTAAAGACGATTTTCCATGCATTATGCTCTTAGCCAAGCCTACTTTGCCACCGTACGTATGACCGATGCACTGATGTCCCAAACAAACCCCCAGGATGGGTAGCTTTCCGCTGAAATGCCTTATTACTTCGTTGGAGATACCTGCCTGCAACGGCGTAGCGGGTCCCGGCGAGATAACTATACGCTGCGGCTTGAGCTTTTCTATCTCGCCGATAGTTATCTTGTCGTTGCGGACTACCATCACATCCTCTTTCAGTTCACTAAGGTATTGGGAGAGGTTATAGGTAAAGCTGTCGTAGTTATCGATAAGTAATAACATAGTCCTCCTTTAGTCCCGGGCATCGCTTTCAGCCTGATTAACTGCTTTAAGCAAAGCCCGTGCCTTATTCATAGTTTCTTCATATTCGCGTTCGGGTATGCTGTCGTAGACAATGCCGCATCCTGATTGCGTATAGGCGATATTATCTTTTACTACCATAGTCCTTATGGTAATAGCCATATCCATATTACCGGTAAAGGAGAAATATCCGGCAGCGCCGCCGTAAGGTCCCCTCTTTTCCGGTTCCAGTTCGGCAATTATCTCCATGGCGCGTATTTTAGGGGCGCCGGAGACAGTCCCCGCCGGGAAGCAGGCTCTCAGGGCATCGAACGCTGTCACTTCTTTACTTATTTTGCCCTGCACGTGGGTAACCAGATGCATTACATGAGAATAGCGTTCCACTGTCATCAGTTCGCTGACCTTAACCGTTCCCGGCTGGCTGACACGCCCGATATCGTTTCTACCGAGGTCAACAAGCATGATATGCTCGGCGCATTCTTTTTCATCCTGCTTGAGCTCTTCTTCAAGTCTCAGGTCTTCGGCCGGGGTTTTGCCCCTGGGTCTGGTTCCAGCCAGCGGGCGGGTCATTACAGCGCCGTCTTCGGCTCTTACCAGTATTTCAGGCGAAGCCCCGATTATTTGAAAATCCTTGAAATCGAAAAAGAACATATAGGGGGAGGGATTTATGGTGCGCAGTGAGCGATATAAATCGAATGGAGGAACAGTGGTAGGTTGCGAAAAACGTTGTGATAGGACTATCTGTATAGCATCCCCGGCTGTAATGTATTCCTTTGCTTTAAGGACGCTCTTTTCAAATCCCTCTCTTGAGTAATTGGATGTCATAGTATTAATAGAACTTTTTGACATGGTAGTGGCTGGCTTCGATAGGTTCAGCGGTTGGCTGAGTCTTTTTACCAGTTCTTCTATACGGTCGATAGCTTTTTGGTAGGCGGTTTCTATGTCGTCTTCATCCAGGCGGGCATGGCTCAGTATTTTTATGCGATGGGTGGCATGGTCGAATACCAGCAGCGTATCCACCATCATAAAAAAGGATTCGGGGACTCCCAGCGTATCCGCATCGGGTGACGGGAGTTTGTCGAATCGGCAAACCGCTTCGTAAGCCAGATAACCGACAGCCCCGCCGCAAAACCGCGGCAAGCCGTCTATATTGACTATCTTGTATTGGCTCATCTCTTTCGAGATAACAGAAAGCGGGTCGATATTATCCTTGCCATTGGTGGTCAATATCTTGTAAGGTTCGGTGCCGATGAAGCTGTAGCGGGCGACGCGTTCGCCGCCTTCGACGCTTTCCAGCAGGAATGAATAGCCGCCCCGGTTTATCTTGAGAAAAGCAGAGACAGGCGTCTCCAAGTCGGCCAGCAGTTCGCGGTATACAGGCACCAGGTTGCCCTGTGCACTTAACTTTTTAACTTCTTCCAAATCAGGGTGGTACATAACAAAAACCTCCGAAAACAAAAAACCCCTCGCCATAGGGGCGAGAGGTTTATCTTCGCGGTACCACCCTAATTAATTGCTAATAAAAAGCAACTATCTCTATCAGGTACGGCTTTAACTACTGTAAAGCGATACCCCGGGCTTCATTAACGGTGCCCTCTCCGTCAGACCCTACTCGTTTTCACTTTCGGGTGCAGCTCCCGAGTCCATTCAACCCCTGCGCCAGCGCCGGCTCACACCTTACCCGGCTCTCTGAGCTTCGCTGGGGGTTTACTAATCTCGTTCCCAGCCTTTAGTTTTATGTAATTATTTTGATTATAGGAAAATAATTAGGGATTGTCAAATTAGGATTAAAAAAAGTTTCTGTTAGGTTTAAGTGATAGATGGAATTAGAGATGTTTAACAAAAAATGGCAATAATAACAATCAAGTTTTTGGCAGGGATATTATTAGCGTTATCAATATGCTGATATATCACAATGATACCAGCGTATAAAGCGATATCATTTTCATCATACGCTGGTATATTAAGTGTTAGTTTGTGGTTAACCCTTAATTAGGACTATTATACCTATGGCTGAAATAAAGCCTGTAATGATACCCCACAGAATATTATCGTTACTGAATAGCAATATGCAGGCTATCCCTCCACCTAATGCTAATACTAGACCAATCCATTTCATATTTAACTCCTTTAATTTGAATTTATACCCTATTGCAAAGACATGTTATAATATATCTATATCATATTTAGCACCTCCGCTTAGAGTGAGGGGAGTGCCACCGCCAAGTTGCTACTCCCCTTCAATCCCCCTTATATATATTTTAGCATTGTGGTATAATTTGTCAATGTTTAAAACAATAGTGATTATATCTGCTGTAGAAGATAAAACTATAACAAGGAGAATGTTATGGCTATATGCCCGAAATGTTATAGCGGAGATATGATTAAGTTTGGTAAATATGGAAAAGTGCAGAAATGGCATTGTTTGAAATGTGGTTATACTACGATAAAACCACGTCAAAGAAGACCTAAAGGAAAGGCGTAAGGATTATTAAAAAAAACAGTTAGTCAGTCAAAGTGTCATACATTATCTGATCAGTAGGGAGAAAAACTATCGATTTCTAGTCGTCTCTCTCTTCGGGGGGAACTTGACCGGAGAAATCTTTAATCTCAAGTCGCATTGCAAGTAGCAATCTGCTCCTCTGATAATCACATCATTTACCTGTTTATCCTTCTTGTCTCTTTTCAGTATCATGATATAATAATCCCAACCGGTTTTGCTGTATATCTCAAAAAGGAGTTTTGATGCCTTCAATCGATACCTCTATTTACAAACGCCCCGAGGAACTTCTGCAAAACCTTATCCGCTTCGATACCACCAATCCCCCCGGCAATGAAGCGCCGTGCATCGACTATATAAATAGTCTTTTAACGGCTGCCGGATTCGAAACGGAAATACTGGCTAAAGACCCTAACCGCCCCAACCTGATAACACGACTTCAAGGGAGAGGGGAAGCTCCTCCGCTTCTGCTATACGGGCATGCCGACGTTGTAACGACAGCCAATCAGAACTGGACTTACCCCCCATTCGAAGGCAGAATTGCAGATGGGTTTATATGGGGACGGGGGGCGCTGGATATGAAATGCGGGCTGGCTATGATGCTGGCTGCACTCCTGCGTGCTAAAGCTGAAAACCTGCAGCCTGCAGGCGATGTGATTCTCTGTATCATGAGTGATGAAGAAGCCGGTGCGGCTTACGGCACCAAATTCCTCATAGAAAACCATGCGGGCCTTTTTAAAGACGTCAAATACGCTATCAGCGAATTCGGCGGCTATACCATGTATATAGACGGGAAGAAATTTTATCTGATTCAGGTAGCCGAGAAACAGAGTTGCCAAGTCGAGATAACCTTCCATGGACCCGGCGGACATGGTTCCGTCCCTGTTAAAGACAGCGCCATGTCCAAGATGGGGCAAGCTCTGGTCGAATTGAACAAACACCAGTTGCCGGTGCATATCTCGCCTGTTACACGCCGGATGATCAAAACTATAGCTTCACACCTACCCTTCCCTTCCAGCCTGTATTTTAACCAGCTTCTCAATCCCCCACTGACTGAGCGAAAGCTTAAAATTATAAAAAAGCAGACAGGGGATTTTTTCAACCCTCTGTTACACAACACAGTCAATTCCATTTACGTTAAAGGTGGGGAGAGGATAAACGTGGTACCGGGGGAAGTCACACTTTATTTGGATGGTAGGATACTGCCCGGATTAACTGACGAGGATTTTAAAGCTGAGATAAGGCATATTATCGGCGATGAGGGGGAAATCGAAATAAAGAATTTCGAGGGGGGGAAAGCCAATACCGACCTGGCATTGTTCGATACGTTATCGGATATTCTTAAGCAAAAAGAACCGGATTGTATTCCTATTCCTATTGTAATAAGCGCCAGCACAGATGCCCGCCTGTTTGCCAAACTGGGTATCCAGATATACGGATATCTGCCTGTGGATTTACCGAAAGATTTTACCTTTATGAAATTCGTACACGCCGCCGATGAAAGAATCCCGGTAGCCGCCATGTATTCCGGAACCGACGCCATCTACCAGGTTCTCAACCGCTTTGGGGAATGATTTTAGATGTCTTCTGCTATCCGTTACCTTTACACCCTCTTAACCATTATATTGGCTGGGGATGGAGGATTCGAACCTCCCCTCACGGATTCAGAGTCCGCTGTCCTACCGCTAGACTAATCCCCAGTGCGTTAAAAATTATATCACGGAGACGAATTCAAGGCAAAGCATCTTTTAATCCCCTCATAATATTCCGGTTCATTACTGTTATCCGGAGAATTATTGCAGTAACTTTAACACACATCCCCTGCAATCTGTGCTATATTATTATTCGTTACAGGAGATATACGCATTTGAATAACATAATTGACCTACAAAAGAACACAGGCATCGATTTTAAAGATGCATCATTGCTGACGCTGGCGTTGACGCATAGCTCTTATGTCAACGAAAACCCTGCTATTGCCCCTAATTCCAACGAAAGGCTGGAGTTTTTAGGTGACGCGATTTTAGATATGGTTATCGCCGAAGAGCTATATTTCAAATACCCTGATTATAACGAGGGGGAACTGACAGGTCTCAGGGCTATCCTTGTATGCAGTACCACGCTGGGAAATATTGCCAGAGGCATCGGACTGGGGGATTCGCTGTTACTGGGTAAAGGCGAAGAGGCAAGCGGCGGGCGCGCCAAAGAAGCCAACCTGGCAGGAGCTATAGAAGCACTGATCGCTGCCGTATATCTCGACAGGGGATTGGTCCCCGCCAGGAATTTTATTATCAAACTGTTCGAAACAGAAATGAAAAAACTGAATGAACAGGAAATGTGCATGGATTATAAATCACGGTTGCAACATATCTTCCAATCCAAAAAAGGTAGCAATAAGGAAACGCCTTACTATAATATAATAGAAGCCACAGGACCTGACCATAAGCACATTTTTACCGCCGAAGTGAAGGTGGGCGATACTCTACTGGGAACCGGACACGGTAAAAGTAAAAAAATAGCCGAAACCGAAGCTGCCCGGATAGCGCTGGAAAAATTAAAATAACTTTACAGGCGTTATTTCCTCTGCTAAACTTCTATTAATCAATAAAAATTAATATTTAATTTTTACAGGAGGACATATGGGGACAAGAGATATTAAACGTGAAACTAAAAAACCCAAAAAGAATGCCAAAAAAGCGAGCGTATCTGAAATACTGGAACAACCCTCTGTTGTCGAAGTAATCAAGAAAAAGAAGAAGAAGGAATCAGAAGATTAAGCCATTTATAAGGCAACATTAACAGATGACTGATAGAGCGTCTATAAGAATAAAGGTATATGGACTGGTTCAAGGTGTAAATTTCCGTCATTATACCTCTCTAAAAGCCCGTGAACTAAGTTTGAATGGATACGTAAAAAACCTTCCCGGTGGAAAAACAGTGGAAGTCTATGCTGAAGGGGAATCAGACAAACTGGATAAGCTTATCAGCCATCTAAAAGTTGGCCCGCCCAGAGCTGCTGTAGAAAAAGTAGACATAGAACACAGTAATTATTCGGGGATCTAC
>JAQTVR010000054.1 GCA_028706995.1 Dehalococcoidales bacterium | reverse complement strand
ACTATCGTTGTGATGGATGCAGATCTGCAGCACCCGCCGGAGATCGTTCCATCGTTATTGGAAGCAATAAACGATGGTGCCGATATAGTAATCGGTTCAAGATACGTTAAGGGTGGTGGTTGCGAGGGGTGGAGCTTGCTTCGTAAAATTATCTCCAAGGGAGCCGCTTTTATATCGCATCTTTTCCTACCATCGACTCGGAAAGTAAAAGACCCGATGTCAGGTTTTTTCGTAATTAAGAGAGGCGTAATTGCCGGTGCAAATTTGAATCCTTCCGGCTTTAAGATACTCCTGGAGATATTGATGATGGGGAAATGGAAATCCTCAGTCGAAGTACCCTTTATGTTCGTTACCCGCGAAAGGGGCGAAAGCAAGCTTAATGCCAGGCAACAGTTGGATTACCTCAAGCATGTCTACAGCCTGATGAAGCGCACCGGTGAGCTTTTAAGGTTCATTAAATTCGCCATAGTCGGCGGCAGCGGCGTTATTGTAAACTACGGATTATACTGGATACTAACACGTTTTGCCGGTTTTACCCCCATCGATGACGCAGCTATGGGTGGTATTCTTTCCGGAAACCTGGCAATGTTAATGGGCATCGAAACATCTATAATCACCAATTTTACTCTCAATAACTTCTTTACTTTTTCCGACCGCAACACGCAGGGAATCGGAGCCTTCTTTAAGAGATTGATCAATTTTAACCTGATATGCCTTGTCGGCGGCTTGATACAAATAGGTGTAGCCAATCTATTTGCCGTTGTTTTCGGTTTTTATGATTTATTATCTGTTCTTATAGGTATCGGCGTAGCCTTCCTATGGAATTATCTGGTGAACAACTTCTGGACATGGAAAAGATAAAAGAGGCCTTCTTCAAGTTCATAAACTGGCAATATTGCGGACTATTAATAATAGTCCTGTTTTCGCTTATAATGCATTTAAGCGTCATAACCCAGCCTTCGGACGGCTATATATTCGACGAAACCTATTATATCAACGACGCTCACAATATTACCGATAATCATACTACCGACCGCCCCGAGCACCCGCCACTGGCTAAACTCATCATTGTCAGCGGAATCCAGGTTTTTGGGGATAATCCTATCGGTTGGAGATTGCTTCCTATACTCTTCGGGACCGCTAACCTGATACTTCTTTATTTTATTTGCCGACAATTGAAACTATCGGAAAAGGTATCGCTTTTAGCCGTATTTTTACTGGCGCTGGAGAACCTCAACTTCCTTATTTCCAGCACCGATATGCTGGATGTTTACAGCCTGTTCTTTATGCTGCTGGCTTTTTGGCTATACTTAAAAGACAGGTTCTTCTTAGCATTAGGGTGTCTCGGATTAGCTATGCTCGCAAAAATGACCGGTGCGCTCGGGGCAGCTGTAATAGGATTACACTGGCTCTTTAGCGGTCATCGCAAGCCACTACGATTTTTACTTTCCATATATATGGTTCCAATAGTCTTCTTCCTTGGTTTATTTCTGTGTGATTCTTTTATCCATCAGGAATGGATAAATCCTTTTACACAATTTACAGGTATGATGAGCGGCGCCGGAGATCTTACCTTTGAGAATTATAGCGGCGGATGGGAAGCCTATCCATGGCTGTGGATATTTGTTCCCCAGAACCCAACTTTCTTTGGAACAGACACGATAAGATGGCAGGGACTCATCAATCCAACACTTCTATATGTAATTATCCCTGTTTTCGGATACCTTATATATCGCTTTATCAAGAAAGAGCGCGAAGTTTTATTCAGCTTGATGTGGTTTTGCGGAACATATTTAATGTGGATACCGATAGTACTTATTACCGATCGCCTTACCTACTATTTTTACTTTTACTCGACTATCGGGGCAGTAGCAATCGGTGCAGCAATTGTACTATCACAGTTAACGAATAAACATATCGGGAAGTGGATTGCGACCGGTTATCTCCTGGGTCATGCCGCCGCCTTCATCATTCTTTCTCCGATAAAGCTATGGTTATCCATCCCGCTATGTCTTATTCTCCTGGCGTTTATACTATGGCATATAGGAATTTTTAAGAAAATACCTCCTAAAGAAGCAGCCGTTATTTCCGATATTCCTTCTGATATCCCGGTGCAAATCGCTGCTGAAATTCAGGTTGATAACCAGTTGGAACAATAGTACAATTAGTTATATTCTGTTCACCCCTCAGGAAGGAGTTTTATGGATTCTCTAAGTCAAAGTGACCCGGAAATCAACCGGACTATCGAACTTGAAAAAAAACGACAACGTGAAACGATAAACCTTATCGCCTCTGAGAACTATGCCAGCCGGGCTGTACTTGAAGCGCAGGGGACTTTTTTGACCAATAAATATGCAGAAGGATACCCCGGTAAACGCTATTACGGCGGCTGTGAAAATATGGATACCATAGAAACTATCGCCATAGAGCGCGCTAAAGAGCTTTTCGGTGCCGAACATGCCAACGTTCAACCGCATAGCGGGGCACAGGCTAATATGGCGGTTTATTTTGCCCTGGTAAATCCGGGGGATACCATTATGGGAATGAACCTATCTCACGGCGGGCACCTGACACACGGGGCAAGCGTCAATTTCTCAGGCAAGTTCTATAAAGCCATATCTTATGGTCTTAACCAGGAAACTGAAAGGATCGATTACCCTGAAGTAGAGAGGCTTGCACTGGAGCATAAACCAAGACTCATAATCACCGGCTCGAGTGCTTACCCCAGGATCATCGATTTCGAGCGCTTTCGTTATATTGCAGATAAGGTGGGAGCCGTATTGGTCGCCGACATAGCCCACATCGCAGGCTTGGTAGCTGCCGGATTACACCCCTCACCGGTCCCCTACGCCGAAGTGGTGACATCGACCACCCATAAAACACTGCGGGGACCCAGGGGAGGGTTTATACTGTGCCGTGAAGAACTGGCCCATGCTATCGATTCGTCTATCTTTCCCCGGATGCAGGGCGGGCCTTTGATGCACGTGATAGCGGCAAAGGCAGTCGCCTTTAAGGAAGCCATGCAACCAGATTTCGTCTGCTACCAGCAGTCGATAATAAATAATACTCTAACGCTGGCAGCCGAACTGAAAAAGCTGGGACTGCGGCTGGTTTCGGGAGGCACGGATAATCACTTGATACTGGTCGATCTTTCCGGTACCGGCGTCAACGGGAAAGAAGCGGAGGACGCATTAGGACATGCCTCCATAGTCGTTAACCGCAATACTGTTCCCTTCACCAACGGGCTTTCCGCACGTATAACCGGCGGGATGCGCCTGGGGACGGCAGCGATAACGTCACGCGGCTTCGGCACCGAAGAAATGAAACGCATCGCTTCGATGATCGTAAAAATAATCAGTAACATTAACGATAACAGCTTGCAGGAACAAGCTAAACAGGAAGTTACAGAGATATGCCGGCGTTTCCCGGTTCCGGGAATAGACAAATAGTATTATAATTATATTAGGGGGATTTTATGGATGAGTTGAAGATATTTACAGGCAATGCCAATCCGGCTCTAGCTGGGGCGGTTGCTAGATATCTTGATATTCCGCTCGGAAAATGTGAGGTTTTTCAATTCAGTAATGAGAACACCTTCGTGCGTATCATGGAAAACGTGCGTTCATGCGATACTTACGTTGTACAACCCATATGCTCCCCGGTAAACCAGAGCCTTGTCGAACTGCTTATAATGCTTGATGCCTTTAAAAGGGCTTCTGCCGGGCGCATTACAGCAGTTGTATCGTATTACGGTTATGGACGCACGGATAAAAAAGACCAGCCGCGTGTTCCTATAACCGCCAGGTTAGTTGCAGACCTGCTTACCGTTGCCGGCGCCAATCGTATATTAACGGTCGATCTACACGCCGCTCAAATACAGGGCTTTTTTAATATACCTGTAGATGAGCTGACCGCTATCAATATAATCAGTAACTACTTTAAAAAGAAGAACCTGAAAGACCTGGTAGTAGTAGCTACCGATATCGGCAGCACCAAGCGTGCACGCGATTATGCCGCCAGACTCGATGCTACACTGGCTATTATGGAGAAAAGACGCCTCGGCAATGCCGACCAGACTGAAACACTTAATATAATCGGTGAAGTAAGCGGAAAGATCGCACTTACCGTAGATGATGAAATAGATACCGGCGGCTCACTTGTAAATACCGTAAATACCTTAATAAAAAACGGCACCAGGGAAATATATGCATGTTGTACCCATCCCGTATTTTCAGGACCGGCTATAGAGCGTATAGCCGCTTCCCAGGTAAAGGAAGTCATCGTTACCGATACTATTCCGGTGACCGGCAGAAAGAAAATCGATAAGATTACTGTTTTGCCTATTGCGCCTCTTCTTGGCGAGGCTATAAAGCGCATTCACACCGGACAATCGGTAGGGGCTCTGTTCGGGCCGGAACCGTAGAGTAACTGCAAAATGATGGAAGTATACAAAGCTATAGGGGAGTTAGAAGCCCAGATCATCAAGAGTTTGCTTGATAGTTATGGCATACCCAGTATGCTGCAATCCAACGCTGCCAGTTCTGTTCACAGCTTTGTTTTCGATAGCATGGGCGAGGTTAAGGTCATGGTGCCCGATATGTTCGCCGAAGAGGCTAAGGCCCTTATATATTCGGAAAATACATCCGATTCTCAAGACCGGCAGGTATAAAACCAGGTATCTTTTTCATTATAATTTGTGTAAATCCTGCTAATATTCAATATTTAAAGGTGATTATATGTTTAAATGGTTTGGTGGTTCCGGAGATTCTAACGAAAAAGAAATAAAGCGCCTTCAACCGGCGGTTAACAGGATAAATGAACTCGAACCTGAATTCAAGAAACTGACCGATGCGGAGCTTCGCTCTAAAACAGATGAATTCAAGGCAAGACTTAAAGAAGGGGTAATAATTGACGATTTGCTGCCGGAAGCCTTTGCCACCGTTCGCGAAGCGGCACTGCGAACCCTGGGGCTGAGGCACTTCGATGTCCAGCTAATGGGCGGTATCGTACTGCACCAGGGGAAAATAGCCGAAATGAGAACAGGTGAAGGCAAGACCATGGTAGCCACTCTGCCGTTGTATCTTAATTCGCTTTCAGGAGAAGGCTGTCACCTGGTAACCGTCAATGATTATCTGGCTCGCCGTGACCCGTACTGGATGGGGCCTATCTTCCATGCCCTCGGCGTCACTGTCGCAAGTATCTACCCGATGCAAAAGAAGGATGATCACACCCCTTCCCTGCTCTACGACCCTGAATACGATTCCGGTATTGAGAACGACCCATGGAAATATTTCAAGCCCATCACCCGTCAGGAGGCATACAGGGCGGATATAACCTACGGCACTTCCAGCGAATTCGGCTTCGATTACCTCAGGGATAACATGGCAGCGGATACGTCCAGGTGTGTTCAACGGCAGTTGAATTACGCCATCGTCGATGAAGTCGATAATTTATTGATAGATGAAGCGAGGACACCGCTTATTATAAGCGCCCCGGATGTCGAAGCCGGACAAAAATACCAGATATTCTCCCGTCTTATAAAGCGGCTAACACCGGAAGTCGACTACGATATCAACATAAAAGAACGCAGGGCAGATCTTACCGACGAGGGTTTCAGCAAGATGGAAAGCTTGATTATGCGGGAGGGTCTGTTAAAATCCAATAGTCTTTATGATCCGGAAAACGCTGACCTTATGCGTCATATGAGAAATGCACTTAATGCCAGGGAATTCTATAAGAGGGACCAACAATATGTCGTTAAAGATGGCGAGGTAATCATCGTAGATGAGTTTACCGGCAGAATGATGCATGGTCGCCGCTACTCGGAAGGACTGCATCAGGCAATCGAAGCCAAGGAAAATGTCAGGATACAACAGGAAAGCCGCACCTTTGCTACTATAACCATTCAAAACTACTTCCGCATGTATAATAAACTCGCCGGCATGACCGGTACCGCCGTTACCGAAGCCGAGGAATTCAGCAAGATATATAAGCTGGATGTAGTAGTTGTCCCCACTAACAGGCCATTGGTAAGAGAAGATTTCCCCGACCAGATTTACAAGGACATTGAATCTAAATTTAAAGCCGTAGTCAGAGATACCGATGTGGTACAAAAAGAAGGACGCCCGGTGCTTATAGGCACGGTATCCATAGAGAAATCCGAATACTTAAGCGAGATGCTCAAGAGAAAGGGCATCAAGCATGAGGTACTAAACGCCAAACAACACGAAAAAGAGGCCAATATCATCGCCCGCGCCGGAGAACCCGGTTCCGTTACCGTCGCAACAAATATGGCGGGGCGCGGCGTGGATATCTTGCTGGGAGGCAAGGCCCCCCCCAAAGAAGACCTGAAGCAATGGCGGGATTGGAAAAACAGGCACGACAAAGTAATAGAAATAGGTGGACTGCATGTTATAGGCACTGAGCGACATGAGGCCCGACGTATCGATAACCAGCTCAGAGGTAGAGCCGGGAGACAGGGAGATCCTGGCAGTTCACGCTTCTATGTATCGCTGGAAGACGATATTATGCGCCGCTTCGGCGGTGACCGAGTTAAAAGTTTAATGAATATGGTGGGAATGGATGAGAATACACCTATCGAAAACAAGCTCATCAGCCGTTCCATCGAAAATGCTCAGACACAAGTCGAAGGCTACCATTTCGACACACGTAAACACCTGGTGGAATACGATGATGTCATCAATAAACAGCGCGAAATCATCTATGAAGAACGCCACAAGATCATATGCGGGGCGGACCTTAAAGCTAATATTTTAGCAATGGTAGAAAAAGATATTAAAAACATTGTAGCTGCCAATTGCTCTGGTTATGACATGGAGCAATCCGTAAATCCTGTGATCACTGAAGTCAGCGCTATTTTACCGTTATCACCGGAGATAAATGCCGAAGCGCTTTCGAAAATGAGCGCCGAGGAAATCCGGGATAAGCTTATTAAATACGCCGAAGACCTCTATAATAAGCGTGAAGAAGAAATGACCCCGGTAGCTATGAGATTACTGGAACGATTTGTAATGTTACGAACGATAGATTCATCATGGGTGGAACACCTGACGGCAATGGAGTATATGCGCCAGGGCATCGGTTTACAGGCTATGGCGCAAAGGGACCCGCTGGTAGCCTACAAGCGTAAGAGCCACGAGATGTTCGAGGATTTGATGTCTTCCATCCAGCATGACGTGGTGAATGCGATTTTCCATGTGAGCATTCAGAAGGGCGCTCCCCCACCCAAACCGGTTAACGTAATGGCTAAGGCTACCGGTGAAGATACAGAAAGCCACAAACAAACACCACCTAAAGTTCAGGGAAAGACCATCGGTAGAAACGACCCATGCCCTTGCGGCAGCGGTAAGAAGTTCAAAAAATGCTGCGGGAAATAAAGCCGTAGCTATCGATGAAATAATAAATATGGATAGTTACACAAAGATGAACA
>JAQTVR010000053.1 GCA_028706995.1 Dehalococcoidales bacterium | reverse complement strand
ATCCCTGTCTTTCGGGGGAGTCCGTTCCCTTATAGACGTCAGCGTAGATATAAAAGAAAACGAGATACTGGCTATCATAGGGCCTAACGGCGCAGGCAAGACCAGCCTTCTCAACTGTATAAACGGCTTCTATAAACCGCAGAAAGGCGATATCTATTTCGAAGACCGGAATATAACCCGTATCCGTCCCGATAAAGCCGCCCGGCTGGGGTTAGCCCGGACATTCCAGAACATCGAGCTGTATACAGGTTTAAACACGCTGGATAATCTTATGGCAGCGAGGCATATCTTGATGAAGCAGAATATCTTGAGCAGCGCCCTATATTTCGGCCCGGCGCACACGGAAGAAATTAAACACCGTAAAACCGTCGAGGATATAATAGACTTTCTGGAGATAGAACCTATTCGAAAACAGACGGTGGGGTCACTACCATACGGCATGCGAAAGAGGGTGGAACTGGGCAGGGCATTAGCCCTCGAGCCGAAGGTTCTATTACTGGATGAACCCATGGCGGGTATGAACCTCGAGGAAAAAGAGGATATTGCCCGTTTTATCGTCGATATATTTGAAGGACAGGGAGAAACTTACCCAGATACACCCGTTCTAAGAGACGGCGTCAATTGTATCGTTCTTATCGAACACGATATGGGCGTAGTAATGGATCTAGCCGATAGGATCGTGGTGCTGGATTTCGGACGCAAGATCGCCGAAGGCACTCCGGATGAGATCAGCTCTAACCCCGATGTTATTGCCGCCTATCTAGGGGCGGGGAAGTAGTAATTGTCATTGCGAACCCGCCTAAGGCGGTGAAGCAATCTCTACCGGTTATCATCCCTCATAAGTCTCGCTATAATCAACAACTTCCCTTGGAGAAGCCAAATAAAAGCCTCACAGCCACTGAAAAGACCTACCCTTGGGAATATGCTAAAACAATCACCGGATTCTGTGATACTAAACTTGGGGTAAGGTCATTCTATCACCGGCCGGAGTAACTGTTATAAGAGGCGCATCAGGTACCGTTAGAGAAGCGATCCTTAAATACCTGGAACTGACGTTTTAATACAGAATTATGAACCCAAAAGCAATCCTCAGAAGATGCCACTTAAATAACCCTATGTGGAACTTGTAGTTATACTCAAATTGAATATTTAGAAGAATGATCTAAATTTAAAAAGTTAATATCATATATAATTATTTATAGTTTTAAAAAACCTCTTTTCCTTCACATATATTTATTAACTCTGTTAAAACTAGTACTTGCGACCGACGGCCAGAACTTGGACTGATTACTTTCAGAATTTTCTCTGATTTGAGCTTATTGAGCATGGTGAGAACGGCAGTTTGTGTTGGCATTCCTGGAATTGTATTAAAGATATTGCTTGGAAAAATAGGTTGCTTAAACATCTGGTCCAATAACATCACTGCAAATTGGGAGTGGGTCGTGTCAATTACTTGTCTTTTCAGTCTTTCATATAATTGGATAATAGCTTGAGCTTTAATACTATTCGCTCTAGCTTGTTCCGAGAGGGTTATTAGGAAAAAAGCAATCCAGTTATCCCAACCATCAGGTTCGATGCAAATAGCATGTAGTCGTTGCACATATTCATCAACATGCTCTTCTAAATAACCAGAAATATAAAATTCCGGCCGAGATAAGATTTTCTTTTCATAAAGAAATAAAGGGATTACCATTCTTCCAAGCCGCCCGTTCCCATCCAAAAATGGATGTAATATTTCAAACTGGGCGTGAATAACTGCTAATTGTACCAAAGGATCAGGCCTATCTAAATGCCAGTATTTTTCCCAATTATTCAAGTATTCCGGCAACAACTGTGGTATCGGTGGCACGAAATTTGCGTTATCCAAAGTAGCACCCGGTAACCCAATCAAATTTTGCGTGGTGCGGAATTCACCCCTGGATTTATTGCTACCGCGAACACCAGCAAGTAAAATGCGATGCAGCTTTTTTAGTAGGTTAAGATTAAATGGGCGGGTTTGTAGCTCATTTTCGGCCATTCGCATCGCTTGACGATAGTTAATAATCTCATCAATATCATTACGACGAGATTCTGTTTCTGGCGTTTCACCTGCTTCAAATTTAAGCACTTCTCCAAGAGTAGCCTGAGTACCCTCGATACGAGAGGATAAGACAGCTTCCTGAGTAGTAAGGGGGGAAAGTAATACATCCGGGTTGTTGATACCATAAAGAATACCATTGAAATAAGCCAATTCACGGTTAGATTTGCCAATTAACGGGATGAGCGGTTCCCAATTGACAGCTTTAATGGGCAATGTATCTGGGATACAAGGTTTCATTTTGTTCAAAGCCTACTTTTAAGAAAATAGTTAGACTATAGTGAAACCCCATTATACTTTATTCAAAATACATATTTCAAATATTATATGGGAACCCCTACTCCCACTTCCTCATATCAACAATGGTCTTGCCATCTTGAGGCAGCGTCCCCGAAGGAACGAATGATATTCCATCAGGTCTTACCAGGCAAACGGACTGAAACCTTTTACTCAGTTCTTCCGACAGCTTATCCTTATCGATATTTTCATAGCATATCTCGGCAGTTATAGCCATTTCATCACGCTGACCTGTTCGGTTTACGGTTATCTGGCATTTCGCAAGCTGCTTAAACTCGGCAAATACACTCTCCACCTGTTTAGCAACTACAAACATTCCTCTCACCTTAACCGCCTCCCCTATTCTGCCGAGTATACCTGTCAATTTACGTGATGTCCTACCGCAGGGGCATGGTTCGTCAGTGTACGACGACAGATCTCCGGTTCCAAAACGGATAAGCCCCCAGGTACTATTATGCACCGGAGTTACCACTACCTCGCCGATCTCTCCCGCTTCCAATTGCTTTCCGTTTTCAGGGTTAACAATCTCTATTATATATTCATCCATAAGGTGCAGGCCTTTTTTACTGCTGCATTCGTAGGCTATAGCACCGCCGGGTTCGGTTACGGCATAAGCTTGGTAAGTATCGATATTATAGTTTTCTTCGAGAGTCTTACGAACAGAAGGTGCCAGCATCTCACCGGTAAACCAGGCACGCTTGATGTTAAAATCCTGCATAAAATTATGACCTGATTCTTCAGCTTGTTTTATTACAGACATCAAAAAACTGGGTGTTCCCACGAAGGCGCTGACCTTTCAATCCAGCATTGTCTTTAGAAGGATCTCGATATGTCCCGTTCCCATTGGAATTACAGTTGCTCCACAATCCCTGATACCTTCGTGGAAAAGAATACCTGCCGGAGACATGTGGTAAGTAAAGGTGTTGATTACCACATCGCCTTTGCGGAAACCGGCAGCCCAAAAGGACTTGGCAAACCACTGTATTCCGATATGCTGCATCGGCTCATAGATAGGACCCGGCGATATAAATACACGTTGCACTTCATCTTCAGGTATACATAAAAATCCGCCATAAGGGAGATTATTTTTTTGCATTTCGATAAGGTCGGCTTTCCGGGTTATGGGAAGTTTTTCCAAATCCTTAATCGCTTTAACTTCAGAAGGGCTTACTCCGGCGCCATCCAGTATCTTCCTGGCCGCAGAAGCATTTTGATAAGAATTGCTGACAGTCTCCGCTAGCTTTTTATTAAAATATTTCTCCCTGGATTCAGGAGACATTACTTCCAAATCATCGAAATACTCGTCTTTTCTAATCTTTGTATCTATAGCCATCTCTTGCGCCTCTTATAATGTTTCACCGAGCGGTAGTTTTTCTTATCCCCCACCGCCGAAAGGCCAATATAGAACTCTTTAACGTCCTCATTATTTTTAAGGAAATCGACATCGCCGTCAAGGACTATACGACCATTCTCCAAAACATAGCCATAGTGGGCAATGCTGAGAGCGATGCGCACATTCTGCTCTACGATAAGGACAGATGTTTTTTGTTCGCAATTAAAACGCCGGATTATGTCATATATCTCTTCCACCAGCATCGGCGCCAATCCCAGGGACGGCTCATCTAACATCATCAGCTTGGGGGTTGCCATCATTGCCCTGCCGATAACCACCATCTGCTGTTCACCGCCGGATAGATACCCGGCGGTGTTATTTCGGAGGTCCTTAAGGCGCGGGAAATATTCGTAAACCATTTCGATATCCCGCTTGATTTCCGAACGGTTACGCCGGTTGAAAGCCCCTACCAGAAGATTTTCCTCTGCCGTGAGGTGCTCGAATACACGACGTCCTTCCAGCGCCTGAACAATACCCAGCCTGCCTATATCCTCAGGGTTTTTCTTATCAATCCTTTGATCGTTCCATTCGATACTGCCATCGGTTACTTCCCCTTCTTCGACATGCAGCAACCCCGATATCGCTTTTAAAGTCGTACTCTTACCGGCACCATTACCTCCCAAAAGGGTTACTATAGAACCATCCGGCACGGTCAGGGAAACTCCGTGCAATACACGTATTACATTCAGGTAAGTAACTTCTATATTGTTCAGTTTAAGCATGGCATATCTTTCATAGCAAGCATATTACACGAAACATTCAATAATTATTAATCAACACCGCTCAGGTTGGCAAGGCCCAAATTACTGTCATTGCGAGAATCCGAGAGACGAAGCAATCTCTAACATTAGCTATTTATAGCCAACGGATTAATTATTTAGAACGGTAGAGATTGCTTCATCCCGATAAATCGGGATTCGCAATGACATATAATTTCTTCCACTTACATCCTTCAATAGCTCAAGTTGAGCGGAAATCATTATTAAATTATTTATCATTCAGTATTTTTATTTTCCGAACCAGTCATATTCCTCATATTTTACCACTGGGGCTTCTATCCAGCCGCTTATGGGTTTAATAAGCCCGCTCTGTACCTGGAAAACCCTCATGGACTTGCACAACCTGTTGTCACCGGGTGTGTAGCTCACCGGTCCATGTAAACCTTCGACATCATAGTTGCTAAGGGCTTTGATGCCATGCTCCTCTAAAGCTTCCCATGCCCCGGCATCGCCTTTTGCCAGCACATCATAGCCTACCGCTTCAACCGCCAGAGACAGAATCTTCACCATTATAAGGCTCTGTGCCCATGTTGTTATATAGTCCATATTGCCGTAATCATTGGGATGGTTCGCCTGGCAGTATTCCGTCATTTTTGCCATTCCGGGGACATTGTCGCCCCAGCCTATCGTAGGAAACGTGCCGTAGACGCCCTCGCATTTGTCGGCGCCGGCCAGGTCTACAAGTGCCTTTGTTATACCGGCATGACCGCAGGCTATCACCATATTGCCGCCGGTCATCCCCAGCTCATTGGCGTTTTTAATAATAACGGAACTGGGCTGCGGTGTGCTGGCGATATACAGCACATCGGGATTTAAAGCCTTAATCTCTGTAAGGCTGGTTATTTCGGATGTGGTACTGGCTGTATGCTCTCTGCTGATAACGATATCGATGCCGAGCTCGTCGGCCTTTGCCCTGGCGGCATCATTGGCCCCGTAACCGGTGGAGTTGCTGAGCAAATGCATTGCCACTTTCGGCTTACCCTGGCCATGCCACAGGTTTTGCTTGTAGTAGTTCACAAAGACGATCCAGTCATCGCCATAGTCCGGCATCTGTCCATAAATATGTTGCGGTGGGCGGTATATTATGGGTGCTCCAAAAGCGGCCAGCCCGGCAAAACTGTTCTGGTTGGCGGCGGTCATAGCCGCAGTCATCATCGCCGATGATGACGTGCTGAACATCAGGCACTTTTCATCCATAAATTTATTCACATTGTTCACGACAGTTGCGGCATTATAGCCATTATCCAGCCAGACATACTCGACTTCATAGCCGCCGGCGCCTCCCAAAACCTCATTTACATACTTAATAGCATCCTTATTCCCGTCCTCCATTACCTTTCCCTTCTCAGCCGCAGGCCCTGTGCTGGGGGTAGTTATGCCGATTTTCAGACTACCTTCTTTACCTTTACATGCAACGCTGAACAAAGGGAATCCCCCGATAAACAGCGCTATAGATGCAACCCCCGAACCGACAATAAAGCCCCTCCTTGTTATTCCCCTGGAATTGTATTTTCCCATTTGATTCCCTCCTTTTTTATTCCTATTTTTCTATATTAAACCGTATTTTCGGATAGCTAAAAAGAGAACGGCCAGATCCTGTACGAGGTCTTGAACAACTGCCACCGGTGCGCCAGCCCCCTAGGCTCCAGTATGAGGAAGAGGATCATTATCAGTCCGAATATCATCGGCGTCAGCCCGGAAGCCCACCCGGACGGGAACAGGGTGATGCTGCCCTCTAAAATAGGCACCAGTTCCGATGACAATAAATTTTCCAGCAAACGTATGAACACAACCCCGAATATAGGACCGACCGTACTGCCCAGCCCGCCGATAATAATTATAGCCACGTACAGTATGGATTCCTTGAAGCTGAAAAATTCGGTGTTAAGGAAGCCGTAGTAGCAGTGCGCCATCAGCGAACCGGCAATCCCCGCAAAGAAGCAGCCGATAAAGAAGGCCAGGAGCTTGTAGCGGAACAGGTTTATGCCCATAACCTGCGCCGCCAGGTCGTTATCCCTGATGGCGACAAACGCCCTGCCCGGCCTGGTCCTTGCCAGGTTCTTGGCAAAGAATACCACCATGACCATTGTTGCCAGTATCAAATAGTATTTGCTCGTCTGGGTGGTGAACTCGTAGCCGAATATATTGGCCTGCGGCACTCTCAGGCCGGTAAAGCCGCCGGTAAGGCTTGTCCAGTGGTTTATCACCCACAGGATGATGAACTGGGCGGCAATAGTGCTTATGGCCAGATAGAAACCCTTTACGCGCAGCGACGGCAGTCCGAAAAGCATGCCAATGAGCCCCGCCGTCAGTCCGCCGCCGATCATACTGAATATGAACGGCAAACCCATTTGCCCCGTAAGCACCGCCGAGGTATAGGCGCCGACGGCGATGAATCCTGCATGCCCTATGGAAAGCTGCCCGCAGTAGCCTGTCAATATGTTCAGACCGGTAGCCGCGATTATGGTAATGGCAATGAGGTTCATTACACTCAGCCAGTAGTTGCCCATATACACCGGGACCGTCAATAACAATACAAATAGAAGCGCAAGCAACACCCAGTGCGTCTTGGTGCGGAAGATGGACATATCCTGCGCATAAGTATAATTTCTAACGCCAGACGGCAGATCCAATCTCTTATATCCTCTCTATACGAACTTCACCGAACAACCCGTAGGGTTTGATGAACATGACTATTATTATTATGATGAACGGGATGACCTCCCTGACGCCAGGCCATGTCAATGCCGTAAGGTAGCCGCCGCCGAGGCTTTCCGCTAGACCGATTATCGGACCGGCAATGATAGCTCCCAGGAAGGAGTCCAGGCCGCCGAGTATCACGACTGAGAACGATTTCATGCCCGTCTCCACCAACCCGTAGCTTATGCCGCCGATGCTCGCCATGAGTAT
>JAQTVR010000052.1 GCA_028706995.1 Dehalococcoidales bacterium | reverse complement strand
AAAAGCCAGCAGGAAATGGCAGAGCTGTATAAAGATATACCGCAGGCTTTTGAAAACACCGGACGAATCGCTGAAATGTGCAACCTGGAGCTTGAGTTCGGGCGTTTGCACCTGCCGGAAATAGACATACCCGGGGGAATGACACCGTATGAATACCTGGTCGACCTGTGCCACAAGGGATTACCTGAATACTATCCCGATCCCGCACCGGAGATACAGGAAAGATTGAACTATGAACTGGATGTCATAGATAAGACCCAGTTTGCCAGGTATTTCCTGGTCGTTTGGGATATAGCCAGATTCGTGAGGGAAAGTAATATACTTTTCAACGTCAGGGGAAGCGCCGCTTCCAGCATCGTGCTTCGCTGCCTGGGCATTACAGAAGTAGACCCTATCCTGCATAACCTGGTCTTCGAGCGTTTCCTTAACCTGGAACGCCGCGAAATGCCGGATATCGACATGGATTTCGAAGACAGCCGCCGGGAAGAGGTCATAAGCTATGTTTCCGGTAAGTACGGGCAGGACCATGTAGCCCAGATCATTACCTTCGGAACACTGGGAGCTAAAGCCGCTATCCGCGATTCAGGACGAGCGCTGGGAATGCCATACAGCGACGTAGACCGGGTTGCCCGGCTGGTTCCCTTTGCCGTGGGTATGACCATAGACCGAGCGCTGGAAGAGAACGGCGAATTCAAAACTATCTATAATTCTGAAGCCACGGTAAAAAATCTGGTAGATTATGCCAAAGGCGTCGAGGGTATTTCAAGACATGCCAGCACCCACGCCGCCGGCGTCGTCATATCCAGAGAACCGCTCACTAACTACACTCCGTTACAACGCCTTAGCCGCGAAACCAGCACCGAACTGGTCATGACCCAGTTCCCCATGGATGACATAGCTAAGATAGGCCTGTTGAAGATGGACTTCCTGGGCCTGGCTAACCTCACTATCCTGGGGCGGGCACAGGAGATCATCCGGCAAAACCGTGGTGTAGATATAGACCTGCATAATATTCCGATGGATGATGCCAGGACATTCGATCTCTTGTCGACAGGGGAGACAGTCGGGGTCTTTCAATTAGAAGGCAGCGGCATGCGCCGCTATATTAAAGAGCTTAAACCATCTGTATTTTCCGATATCGCCGCCATGGTAGCGCTGTACCGCCCTGGTCCGATGGAGCAGATACCTAAATTCATAAGATCCAAATACGGGTTGGAGCCAATAACCTATCCGCATCCGGCGTTGGCAGAATTTCTGGAGGAAACCTACGGCGTCATCGTCTACCAAGAACAGGTGTTATTTATCGTCCGCGCTTTCGGCGGTTACAGCCTTGGACAGGCGGATATATTCCGCAAGGCAATGGGTAAAAAGATACCCGAGGTGATGAAGAAGGAAAAAGCCAACTTCATAAAGGGCGCCGGTAAAAAAGGATTCTCCTCCGAGCTTGCCGAACAGGTTTTTGCCCTCATCGAACCCTTTGCCGGCTATGCCTTCAACAAGGCGCATGCGGTAAGCTATGCATTAATCGCCTATCAAACCGCCTATCTCAAGGCAAACTACCCGGTGGAGTATTTGACAGCCCTGCTTGTTGCCTCTAACGGGCAATCGGAAAAAATTAGCGTGGCTGCGGATGATTGCCACCGCCTGGGTATAAAAGTGCTGCCACCGGATATCAACCGTTCCGAAGTGTCATTTTCTATAGAGAAGGGGGGAGACGGGACCGAAGCCATACGTTTCGGCCTGGAAGCCATCAAGAACGTGGGAACCGGAGCGGTTAAGCCGATAATAGAAGAACGCAATAAAGGCGGTATATATAAGTCCATCGAGGAACTATGCCGCCGCGTGGATATAAGCAGCATCAATAAAAGGGTGATGGAAAGCCTGGTTAAAGCCGGGGCGATGGATTCACTGGGAGACCGTGGAACCCTGCTGGGGAACATCGGCATTATCATGTCGGTAGCGCAGCGAGAACAGCAGTTAAAAAGCTCCGGTCAATCCACCATGTTCGACCTGTGGGGAGACAGCATCAACATCCCGATGCCAAGTCTCGACCTGGAGGCAGTGGAAGTGTCTAAAAAAGAAATGCTGGACTGGGAGAAGGAACTTCTGGGTGTCTATCTATCGGAGCACCCCTTCAGCCCGTTCGCGGCTAAGGCAGCAGCCGAAAACACCCTGCTTTGCGGGCAGGTGGATGCAGAGATGGATGGGCAAACGGTAATGGTGGCAGGCATGGTCTCTTCTATACACGGTCTGGTAACCAGAGACGGGCAGCCTTCGGCCAGCGTCATGCTGGAGGATCTGAACGGCAAGCTCGAGGTCATGGTGTGGTCACGGGTTTTTGCATCCACTAGGAATCTCTGGCAGGAGGGGAATTTTTTACTGGTTGACGGTAAGGTCAGGCTGAGGGCAGACCATCCGCAATTAGTCTGTGAACATGTACGCATTTTTGATCTGGAGGGAACAGTGGCTAAAAAGGTGTAGCGCCTCAATTCTTTGAATCACCTAAGACGGCGGAAAAACAGGAAAGCAATGAGTCGGGAAAAATCCGCCGCCTGGTTATAAAATTAAAACAGAGCGGAGATGAAGCCGGGGATAAAAAGATATTGCACGATGTTATAGATATTCTGCGTGACTATCCCGGCGATGATGATGTAAGCATCATAGTAGATAACGGCACCAAGGTTTTCAAAATAAAGATGCCGAATATGCATATCGGGATTAACGGTAAACTGCAAAGCCACCTGGCGGAAATACTGGGAGAAGATAAGATAGACACGGAGGAAGGGTAGGGGAGTTTCATGTCGGATAAGCTCACGGCTTACATTTGTTGAATCTTCCTTAATTATAAATTATTAATCAAAATACATAAATGGTATAATTAAAAATGGTAATAAAGACAATAGCCACCAACCGCAGAGCCTATCACGACTATCTAATCCAGGATAAGTTCGAAGCCGGTGTTGTACTTACCGGAACCGAGATAAAATCCATACGCGCCGGCAGGGTGAACCTGGGACAGGCCTTTGTTAAGCCGGAAAGTAGAGAGATATGGCTTATAAACGCCCATATTGCCCGTTATGAAGCGGGGAGCTATATGAGTCATGAACCGACACGAACACGAAAGCTTTTGTTGCATCGCAAAGAGATCTCCAACCTAATAAGTAAAACGAGTGAAAAAGGTTCTACTATGGTCCCCCTGAGCCTGTATATTAAGGGGAATGTAGTTAAATTAGAGATTGCCCTGGCTAAAGGTAAGAAGCAGTATGATAAGCGTGAAGCCATCATGCAACGCGATGCCGAAAGAGAAATGGATAGGACTATCAAGAATCGACGGCGTTAAAGAACCGGATGGAAACTTAACAATTTAATATGGGGACGCATGGTTTCGACAGTAAAGGTATGTCACGGAATTGCAGGTTGAGGTTGTCGCAACCCTCATAAAAAAGGCGGCAAAAAATAATTAGCGAACCTGAAATGGTTCTTGCTGGCTAAAAACAGCTAGCACATCCAACCTTACCCCACCCCGGCGGGTAAGGATTGGGTGACGCAATGTCGGGGTGCCATTAGCCGGATACCGATACGGTTTATGAAAGATTTATCGGCTGGTCTGTTTAAACTCGGTTAGCAGAGGTTAAACAGGCGAGATTAAAATGCTGAATATATCTGTAGTATATTCCGGGCAGTCTTTATTGGACGGGGAGTTCGATTCTCCCCCGTCTCCACCATAACAAAGTATTAGAGTTCCGTTTAATAACTACTCTATTTTCCTCCTTATAATCGTCAACGGATACTGTTATTATTATCAATCATAACTTTGTAGAACTGTAAAAGCTACACTATTGACTTTGTATATCATATGGGTTTAAATTGATAGTATATTTTTTATAAACGACGGGCATTAAAGGAGATTCTAATGAAAAGGAAAATATCCGGCTTGATCATAAGCGGCCTCCTGGCCGCAACCCTGATTCTTTCCGCCTGCGGTGGTGGCAATAATACGACTACAACATCGTCGACTACGGCATCGGGAGAAAGCCTGGAAGACATATTGGGAAATGTTGTGGGGATAACCTCCTTCACCTATGATATGGTGATAACTTCCTCGGATGGTCCCACGCAAAGCCATACAATATGGTGTGAAAACGACGAGATGAGAATGGATTTGGAAGCAGAAGGAGAGGCTGTTGTTTATATATGGGATGGAAACACAGAAACTACTTACATCTATTATCCGAGCCAGAACATAGCATTGAAAGTAACAACCTATGAACCTGCTAATTCCGCTGTCGATAAAACCGAGGGGATTATGGATTATAACCCGACCATCATCGGTACCGAAACGCTGGATGGCAAGGTTTGCCTGGTAGTCGAATATACGTATGAAGGGACAACTTCGAAGATGTGGATATGGAAACAGTACGGTTTCCCAATTAGAGTAGAAGTAACGACTACCGAAGGCACTACTGTAATGGAGTATAAAAATATTAGTTTCGAAGACATAGCAGATAGTATATTTGAACTCCCCGAGGGAGTTCAAATAGTGGATTTTCTCGGGTTATAAGCCTGGAAATCAGGAACATAAAAAGGCTCCGGTATTATCCGGAGCCTTTTGTTTTTACACCGTAAATTAAGCTTAACCTTCTATAAACTTACCTTTTTCGTAGCTGCCAAGTATTTTGATCATAGAAGCCGGTTTCTTTAATTTTTCTAGCGCTCTCCGCGTCTCCGGAGCATTGATTCCGGTTTCAAAATCCAAATAAAAGCTATACTCCCAGCTACGACCTATCGCCGGACGTGACTCCAGCTTGGAGAGATTTATCCCTTCATCGGCAAAACATTTCATACACTGATACAGGCTGCCGGGTGTATTTTTCGCCCTTATGACTATGCTCGTTTTATTCGCATCTTCAGGATATTGCTCCTTGTTGGAAATAATCAGGAAACGTGTGTAGTTATTCTTATCGCTCCCTATATCCCGCGCCAATATCTTTAAACCATAAAGTTCAGCCGCCAATCCGCTACTGATAGCCGCAGCATTTAGTAACCCCTTCTCTTTTATCATCCTGCCACTACCGGCTGTATCATCCGTCTCTATGCGCAGCATCTTAGGGTGTTTTTCCAAGTATTCCTCGCTTTGAGCCATTGCTAACGAGTGGCTGTAAACCTGGGTTATATTTTCCAGTTTGACGCCCGGCAGGGCTATCAGATCCAGCCTTATTCTCAAATATACCTCTCCCACTATCCTGGCATCGTATTTTAACAGCAGGTCATAGTTCTCAAGAAAAGAGCCGTAAATGGAGTTTTCTATAGCCACCACTCCATAATCGACCAGCCCCTTTTTCACATCTTCGAAGACCTGGTGGAAGGTATTGCCTTCGATTATTTCGGAATCGTCGGGGAACTTTTCCCTGGCAACGATATCGTGAAAAGAACCTCGGGCGCCCTGTATTGAAACCTTGATCATCTTACACCTCCCTTTCAATCGTAAAAGTTCAAGCAAGGAAAACGATCTCTTAATTAATATAACCTTAAATTTACGTGAATACAAGATGCAGCCGTATATTACATATCCCTACTTCAAAAGTCTCACTTATGATATAGTTTTTTACTCTTCACCGACCGGTACAACATACCGCCAGACAAAGCAAAACGGCAAATAAAGCCCGATAATAATCGGAGAATAAGAATTATTAATGATTACCTGAACGGGCATTAAGCCGGGATATAGAAAATTTTTATGATAAATATGTTATAATTTGCTCTGTTGGGGCTGTAGCTCAGTTGGGAGAGCATTGCGTTCGCATCGCAGGGGTCAGGGGTTCGAATCCCCTCAGCTCCACCAAACACTCGGTAAATACATATCAGCTGTCATGCTATGATTTCATTCAAGCCTTCGATAACTTGAGCCAATTCCTCTTGAGATAACCGGCCAATCAGTGTGCCGATCCTCTCAACGAAAAGTATCCGGATTTGGCTGATTTTTACCCATGATTGCTTTGGCAGATCTCCGGTCTTTAGCTCAAGAGTTAACGGGAAACCGGCCTTTTGCGTTAGACTTTTATTCTTAAAAAGAAAATTAAGTGACTTCTATAGTGGATAATCGACTCATAACAGTAGATAAAAAGAATTGTCGTGCCTATAATCAGCACGACAATTTATAAATATACCGATAGTGCAAGTAGAGTTTTTCTAACTATAAGGTCTTAACTTACACGGGAAGCGGTTGCAATTTCAGTATGGTATGCTGGTATTGCTCCCGCAGACTTTCGATAAGCTCTTTTACGGAGCAAATCTTATCGACCCGCCAGGCATTTGCCCCGGCAAAAGCAAATCCTTTTTCGAAACACCCTTTCTTAGCTTCGATTAGCGCCATGGTGATGCAGTACGGTGTTTTTATAAAGTCGCAGGTTTTTAAGCATCTCCAGGGGCATTTAGGCGGTTTTTCCCTACCCTCTTTTACATTTTTTAGAAACTGGTTGCCGATAGCCCGACCCGGCATTCCTACCGGACTGTCGATGATGGTAATATCTTCTTCCTTACACTCGATATATGCCTTTTTAAAGCCGTCATAAGCGTCACATTCGTGGGTGCCTACGAACCGGGTAGCCATCTGAACACCTTGCGCTCCCATGCGCATATATTTATCGATATCCTCACCGGTATAGATACCGCCGGCAGCTATCACCGGCACCTTTTTATTCATCTGCTGCTCAAAAGGCACCAGCGCTTCGATAACCTCAGGTACGATCTTCTCCAGGGTATAATCAGGATCATCTATCTGTTCTCTTTTAAAACCCAGGTGTCCGCCTGCCATAGGTCCTTCGACCACTACGGCATCCGGAATTTGATTATAATTTTTAAGCCACGACTGGCAGATTATGCGTGTAGCCCTGCCCGAAGATACTATGGGTATGACCTTTTTAACCACTTCTTTGATCCTGTTCGGCGGAAAGAGCTCGGGATTCTTAAGCGGTAATCCGGCACCGCAAAAAACGAAGTCTATACCTTCGTCGATAGACGTTAAAACAAGTTGAGCATAATCGGTCAGAGCAACCAGCACATTTACACCCAGAATACCCGACGTCATCTGCCGCGCTTTTCTAATCTCACTTTTCAGCGCTCTTGTATTGGCTTCCCGAAAATTCTTTGTAAAATCAGGCTCGAACATACCGATGCCTGCCGTGCCGATAACCCCGATGCCGCCCTCATTTGCCACAGCGGAAGATAAGCCGGAAAGCGAGATACCCATGCTCATGCCCCCCTGGATTATGGGTATTTTAGCCTCAAATTCACCTATTTTTAACTTCGGGAACTGTATTGGATGCATATTAAATATACCTCCGAAAAAACTTTAACCGGTTTATAGCTTGATCCCCGTTAGTCTATTCCATGTATCACGAAATATTATTTTACAATTACCACAAGATATCGGATGAAAGATATGATGTTCAGGATATAGCCCGGGTCTACTCTGAGAGAAATCAATAAAAGCTTTTGTTTG
>JAQTVR010000051.1 GCA_028706995.1 Dehalococcoidales bacterium | reverse complement strand
CTGTCATAAATCAACCCCATGTCTCTATGGCCATATCCCATAGCTTTCTCAAATGCGTCTGTCTCCGACGCAACATAATCCCCAAATTCCTCGTCAGGTTGCTTCTTGTCCAATGCGTCAATAATGACGGTGGAAAGAGGTTTTAAAACAAGCTTTGTGTCGTCAAAGTTAATGGGACGCGCCATACATATATGGCAACATTCATCATAGATATGATCCTCGCCCGTTGTATCAATGTCCTCTGGATTGCTAGGCATAGCCGAAATAGCGGGTATCGTGCGGATAAACTGTGTGCAGGACTCAAAGACTTGCAACATGGGTCTTCCACACACTTCGCCCTTCTCGTCTTTGGGAATCATCAACCGATTTCTAAACTGGCGAATCTTTAATTTCCTGTTGGCGTCACCGGCGGTCAAAAATAAATTCCTGTTGGAAAAAATCTCCGCAGTAGAAGGCCCCTGCCCTCCGCCTCGATAATCAGGTTTCTTCCGAAAGCAGTCAGGGCCAGCAATCCGCTGGACTACATTCACAACACCCATCGCCTGTTCTCTGGTGTTAATCCCGTCAGCGACTTCAATATCGGTCAGTCTTAACCCCTTATTTTGATTTCCGTCCCATCCATACCACTCACTGAACCGGACAATCCTTCCGTCTTGATCCACATACCACCAGCCCACTGAAAACGGAGCGCCAAAGCCCCAGTCAAACGTCATGTAAACCGGCGCACCAGACGGCACAGGATGGTCTTTGATAACGTGGTAGTCGTAATAGAAATCAAACGCCTGACCGATAAATATATCCCAATCGCCCTTTAAATAAGCCGTTCTGTAAGGTTCAGGCAACGCCTCCAACCTAGAACGGTATCCGGGGTCAGTAGAGGTTAGTGTAGGGTTGTCTTCCAACAAAGCAGGGATATATTGCCTCAGCATCCCACCCTCTAAAACCGGCGCACGCTTGACCTCCATAGCCTTTGCGTAATCCACCCATCTCGCCCGACAAAAAGTATGCCCAACGCCACCGGGGTTACTAGCGCAGTAAATCCCAGGAACCTTGTGCTTAAACTTCTCTGGAACCGGCAAGGTGCAACGAACACGACCTCTTAAATAATCATATTGAAACTTCGTGAACGTAGTAAGCTCGTCAATCAAAAGAAGGTGTATCTCCGCGCCCTGATACTGGAAAACATCCTGCTCATATTGGCAATGACAAAAGTGCAGCATTGAACCATTGAAGAACTCCCACCTTCGAGCCTGACTCTTATACTCACCCAAATCCTTCGGAAACTCCATCTGCGAAGGAATGATATGATTCTTTTCCAACTCAGGAAACGTCCGACGAAATAAGTATATCTGCAATCCCGGTATCGTGCAGGCCCACCGAAGAGCCTCAGCCCTCAACGCCCTGCTCTTACCAGGCCCGGCGCTTCCTCCAAAGAGAACCTCGTTGGCACAAGTCTTATGAAACAACACCTGCTTAGGATGTGGTATATAGGCGTCAACCAACTTCCCGTCTTTTATCCCTGTGCCTGTGTTGAACTTACCCATAAAAACCTTTTATTTTTGAAATTGCAGGGAGGGGGTATGATATATAGGATTTCAATACCCCGCTTTTTCTCTCCCAGGGGGGACGACTTTTCCTGGGTTTCCAGCTTCGCTCCCCACATCCTGCACCTCGGACACATTTGACATAAGGTTTTTGCCCTTCACCCTCCACTTGTGCCTGTTTTACCATGTTTACATATTGTAACATTATAGGACGTTGCGTTTTTTTCCTCAATGATTTCGCGGTGGTTCGTTGCGAAAATCCAGTGGAGCAGGATTATTTGACTGCGTTTCAGCCGTTTCCGGCATCGGCTTGCGCTCCACTTTGCGCCTCGATTACGTTTCCCTCCACTTTGAACTCTTCCGGCACTGGGTCGGGGGTCGGCATTTGGAAGGTAATCATAGCCAGATTGCCGGTTGATTTGCCTGTCTCCAGTCTCTCTTTGTCGTATAATTGAGCCGCAGCGAGTATCCGGGAGCCTAGTGGAGCCTTTTTAATGTCCTCGGAGGTGATAGATTGAATTAGTCTATGCTGTAACCCTGCTAACACCTCTGCCCTGTGATCCTTAAACTCGTTGACCTCCTGGGCTACGATGCCGTATCTTTGCAGGACTCGCACTACGTTGGAATGATCGCAGTTTGTCAGGGTTGCTATTTCCCGGACTGTGAGCGCCGGGTTTGTCTCTTTTAACTCGATTATTTTGTTTGCCCTTGCTGATCTTGGCCGGAGGTTTTGCGGTGACTTGGTGGTGCTTTTTGGTTGTTTATGTGGTTTTTCGCTAGTTTGGGCGCTTTCCGGCTTGTCAGGATCGCCTATATCGTGCGTTTGTTGGATGGCCGGTGTGCTGGTGGCGGTGGTATCTTGGATCATTTTGCGTTCTTCCTAGTCGTTGTTTTGTTATCCGCTTGCGCGGAAGCTCTTGTTACTGTCCGCCTATCGGCGGTCCTTTGTGCTGGTAATTATCTTTCTTAAATAACTATGATCGCAATTGAACAGTTTTTTTAAGATTTTGGTATAATATTTTTTTTGATTTTTCTATTTGCTTGTAAACATATCTAGTTGATATATGTAGTTGATTTGCTATTTCTGGAGGGTCTAGTCGTTCGAAGAAAAAAAGTGATAATATAATTTCACTTGTTCCCACCATGTCTGGCCATAATTGGGTTGTTCTGTCGTGGCAGGGGTTTTTTATGGGCGGCTCTTTTCCTGGATCGACTTCAACGTGTCGGACTATCCAGTCCATCGGGGGGCAGAGTTCTTTGCACGAAGCGAACTTGGGGCACATCCCACAGTTCCAGTTTGTCAATAGTATATCATGTTTTTCTTTTGTTTTGATTTTGCGGCGCTTATTGATTTTTAGGCGCTCGCTGCTTTTGCTGATTGTCGGGCAATGAGTGATTTTATCCACCATGACCCTATTTTACCAGCATTATCGTCCCAGTCAAGCTTTTTCTGGTGATTTTCGCCCCATACCTGGCAGCCGCGTATCGAGACCGAACCGCGCGAATGCCCCAAATGCAAATCGCCAAGATGGAGTGTGGCGCCGCGGAAGGCCGGAAGGCCGAAGGGGAAGTAGGATCATGAGGGAGGCCTAAGCCTCCCCTGCTTTTTTAATTTAGGCACCTTCTGGGGGCACCCACGCGCGAAATTCGGGCACTATGAGTTCACGTTCGCCAAGTCGCCGGCGTCGCGCTTGTCCAGCCGCGCCCGGAGCTTGTCGTTTTGTTTGTGCGTCTCGATCAGCGCCGCCTCAACCTGGCGGCAGTGATCCCCTCACTTATTCAACGCTTCGGCCAGAAGTAGTATCGCGGCGTTCTCTGTGGCGGTCATTACTCATCCTTAAAACACTCTGTTTTTTTGGCAAAATCGCCTTGTTATTATTATTCCAGCCATAAATTTTCTCCTATACTTGGTATATATTCCCAATAACATCAATATCAGATACCGCAGCTAATGAAAAAACATTACGACGCCCTCCTTCGTCATATCCAACATACCAACCACTTTTCCACCAAATAACAGGATGTTGGATGATTTTACCTTCGTAAAGTCCAATAATTATATCTCCCTCGTAGATATATTCACCTTTACGGTCTATATATCCCGTATATTGCATTAAAAAATATTCATCTTTGCAAAAGTGATCACCACTGTCAATTAATCCATCATCAAAACGATATTTTCTTAAAAAATGGATTATGTCCGGTTGTTCTATTAAAACCATTTTTTTTGTTTTTTTTAACCATGCTCTAAATTTAATTTCTCTTATTTCTGCCATGTTATCCCTCCTTTAAAATCTGTAGTTTCCCTTGGTTTATTTTTAAGATATTGCTTAAAATATAATGCCGTTTTTTTACCAATTTCTTTTAACGCCTCTTTTGACAACACAACTTCGCCTACGCTTTCCTTCTGGATATCGGCAATCATGGCTTTGATGATTTCCCCTGTGCGTTCAATATTGGCTTTCGGAAACTTATCAAGCACGTGATTTAGGCGCATCGATGTCACCCATTCAGTTGCAATCTCCGCAGCTTCGGTCAAAACTTTTAGCGACTCCTGCGTAATTTCCCGTTTTGTTTTCGTTTCCTGAAATGCTTCACTTTTGTGTTTTGAGATTATCCGCTCACCATTATTTTTTCTGACTTCAATTAGCGGCTTCAAAACAATGCCCTCTCGTTTGCGTTCTTCAATAATTCCACACTTGATAGATTGTTGTGATGGAGCATCTCTCCAGAAATCCAATTCTGATAAATCAGTTTTAATCTCCACATAAGGGACAAAATCAAGATTGAAACTCCTGACAATCGACTCTGCTTGCGGGACGGCCAACCAGCTATCACCAATCTTCACCTCAAATGCCACAAACTTCAGGTTCTTGCCGTAAGTCGCTGACATTCCTTGACACTTTCCGCCGTATGCCTCGCCATAAATAACAACCTTTTCGTTGTTCATTTTCTGAAAATTATCAATCAGGTTTTCTTCATCGAAGAGCGCCTTGAATCTTTCATGCTTCTCCCCCCCGGAAAAGTAATAAACTTTCCCATTCCAACCAACGTGCGCAGAAGTTCCGTGTATTTTTTCCAGTGCGTAACATTTTTTAAATAACAAAACGTCTTGATTTTTATAAAGATTGGGAATTTCATTATAACTCATTTTTAACCCTCCCTTAATTTTCTATATGATGATTTCCATTTTTTACCTCAGAATGGAACGTCGCTTGATGGCAACCCTACTTCCTGCGCGACTGATCTGATAAAATTCGCCACATCTTCGTCTTGTTCAAACGTCAGGCACACAGGCACATTTATTTCAGTCCCATCTTTTTTCCTTACCTGCATATATGCCTGATAAAATTTATCTTCTTTACCGATCTTGCCTAGTTTGATCTGATACTTGCCGTTATACCTTCCTGTTTCCACGCTGTCATACTGATTGATTTTAATCTGCATTTTCGTTCTCCAATTCTATGATTTTGTTTGTTTTTTCAAGTATATTCTGCGCTTCAACAATTCTTCACTCGTCATCGTCCACCTCCTCATATCCGTGCCTTGTTTTTGAAATGCTGCGTCCGTGCGTCAAAAATGACATCAAACCGCCCTGTTTCCCCGTTGCGGTGCTTGGCAATATCTATTTCCGCGATTCCCCGATGTGGATTATCCTCTGCTTTGTTATAAACTTCGTCCCTATAAATAAATATTATAATGTCCGCGTCCTGCTCGATGGCACCGGATTCCCTGAGATCGGAAAGCATCGGCCGTTTGTTTGGCCTGCTGTCAACTTGACGATTCAGTTGGCTCAACCCGATGACTGGGATCTCTAATTCGCGTGCAATCGCCTTTAGCGTCCTGCTTATTTCAGCCACAGCCTGCTCCCGACTTTCGTGTTTCCCAGCGGGGCAGACAAGCTGAATGTAATCGACGATCAAAAGACCCAACCCCTGTTCTTTTTTTAATTTACGCGCTTTAGCCATGATTTCCGTAGGTGTAATATCTGCTCTATCGTCAATAAAAATAGGCCAGACCGATATTGATTCCGTAGCATGGACCGCTGATGACCATTGTGTTTCGGCTAATTGACCCCTTCTGAGGATTCGCGAATTAATCCCCGACTCCCGAGATATGATCCTGGTCATAACAGATTCAGCCGGCATCTCCAGGCTAAACAGTAGTACCGATACTCCACTTGCTGCCACCGTTGCCGCGATATTACCGGCCAACGCTGACTTTCCCATGCCTGGGCGGCCTGCTATAATGATCAGGTCACCAGAAATCAGTCCGGAAGTAGCTGAGTCCAAGTCGCAAAGTCCTGTTGGATGTCCAATCATGGAGAATTTGTTTTGATAGCGATATTCAATCCCAGCGAATGTTTTCTTACAAATTTCTCTTGCGCCTTGGAGCGTATCCGATCCTTTAGTCAACGATAAATTCAATATCGTTTTTTGAGCTTCTTCGAGTTTTGTTTTACTGTTTTCTGATGGATCATAAACGGCCTCAATCATTCGCTGAGACTCCGCAACTATCTGGCGCTCAATAGATTTTTCCTTGACGATCTGCTCGTATGATCCGACAGATGCCGGAGAAATGACAGCATCTATTGTCTCAGCGATATACGCCGGGCCGCCGCATTTTTTCATATTTCCTGCTGTTGAAATACCTTCGCAAACCGTTACTAAATCAGCAACACGGCCACTGTTCACAATATCCATAATTGCCGTAAATATTATTTTGTTTGCCGTCGAGTAAAAATCATCAGGAGATAAATGTACATTATCAATACACTCATTGTCGTACAACATCGATCCGATAACAGCCATTTCAGCCTGTTCGTCGTGCGGCATTACCCGTGACGCATGCGCGTCACATGTTTTATATTTTGTCTGATTTTCCATGCTTACACCATATACAGCCGTCTTCAATTAACTCAGATTGTTTTGATACTCTTTTACCGCATGATGGGCAATCAATAAACATTGTATTTTGTTGCGGGCTTGCTCGTGATTTGTCGCATGATAGTTCATCGTTCCAGCGTTCGTTTTTGATCCAACGTTCCGGGTCTGGCCATTCAGGGCAGAATTGGCCAGCACATTTTAATTCATCTTTGTTTTTCTTTTGCGCCCTGATAGCTTTTAAAATTATTTCTATATCCGGATTGGTCTTGTTCTTTTTCCATTCTTTGAATGCTGCTTTTTTCTTTACTGATTTTGGATATTCAGCCCAAAAAGATAGAAAGTCGTTTGGATAAACGACTAATGTATTGTTTTTTGTTAATGGTGAAGGTGAAGGTGAAGGTGAAGGTGATGTGTTATCGCCAACTATACCTTCAACTATACCTTCAACTATAGTTGAACTATCCTTTTTTTTCTCACCCCATCGCGCTTCCATTCCTTTTTTCCCTCTGTTTTCAGCGGCTTGCTTACGAACAAGTGCTGCTTTAAGCTCTTTTTCAATGCGATGATGCACCCAGAAGCCGGGCATTGTTTCCTTGTCGAAGTATTCGCCAACTATATCCTCAACTATAGTTGAACTATCGCCCTTAATGTTTATAATCCGTTGTATCCTGTTTTCTGGGAGTGGGCCGCGATTTTTCCAGTAAGCCATCATCAACAAAAGATATGCACCATGTTGTTCTGTGGTCAGGTGCATAGTATCAGATAAATAATCACCGACATAGAGCGGCATCCATATATCAGTTTTTGTTATCATTTTTGTCTTCCTTATCAAGTCCTAATCTTTGTATAAGAGTTTCAACGTCTTCAAAGGCATACCGGAATGAACGCTTGAGCGTTTTCTCAAGCTCAACGGTAAGTTGTCCGGTCTGCTCTAAATGTGTAAGTAATTTTGCTAACTGACGATTTTTCAATTTCTCAACAGGACTTACTTCCATATCATGACCTCATATCTGTAAGCTCTGGAACGGCGGCTATCGCCTGCCAGCGGTGAGATTGGATTTCAGAAATGTTGAGGTCTTTCAAAACAATCCTTTCATCGT
>JAQTVR010000050.1 GCA_028706995.1 Dehalococcoidales bacterium | reverse complement strand
TTCCTGTTTTTTGAGCTGTATCGATAGCTTCTTCAATTTCAGGTATTGTTGCCATGCCTGTGGAAAGAATTATGGGTTTGCCCTTACCGGCAGCATATTCGATGAGAGGGATATCCACCAGTTCGAATGAAGCTATCTTATAGGCCGGAACATTTATACTTTCTAAAAAGTCTATTGATGTCTCATCGAAAGGAGTGGAGAACAAGTCGATTCTCAGGTCATCGGCAAGTTTCTTTAGCTCAGTTTGCCATTGCCACGGCATATAACCTGTTGAATAGATCTCATATAGAGTCTGCCCTTCCCATAAGCTGTGGCATCTAAACATATCGGAATCGATGTCCAGTGTCATGGTGTCAGGTGTATATGTTTGCAGTTTAACCGCATCGGCTCCGGCTTCTTTAGCTGCTTTTATTAACCTTACAGCTTCGTCAAAGCTCTGGTGGTGGTTGGCTGAAAGCTCGGCGATAATATATACAGGGAAATCCTCCCCGATCTTGCGCTTGTTGATCTCTATATGGCTACAGGTCATATATGATCATCTCCAGGGCTTCTTTTTTGGGTAATCCCATAACAACAATATCCTTAAACCCGGTATTCGACATATAGTCCTGCCTCAATATGCCTTCCTGTTTAAAACCCAGCTTTTTCACAAACTCCAGCGTATTTAAATTATCACTCATGATCCTGACATAAATACAGTTAAAACCAAGCTGTTTGAACCCGTAAGTAAACCATACAGCGAAGGCTTCTTTAGCCAGACCTTTGCCCTGCATGGATTTTTCTCCGAGCATAATTCCGGCCTCGGTTTTCAGGTTATCGAGTTCTATATTGGTAAAGTTTACCGTCCCGATAGGCTGTAGGTTATCCTTCAGACAGATGATATAGTCTAGCCTGTCGTTATGGGGCTGGTTAAACCATTTAAGGTGATCTGCTCTTGTAAGCGGTTCCCGGGAGAATAAATTAGCAATTATTTCGGGGTCGCTTCGCCAGCGGACTATATAATCCGTATCCTCCGGCAACATCGGTCTCAATAATATTCTATCTCCAATTAGAACAGATTTTTCCATGGCTATTTATTCGCCATTTCTGTCAATACGCGTTTGACTCCCAATCCATCTATTGCTTTTCGCTGGGCTTCCGACATACCTTTTCGCAGCTTGCAATCAGGCAGCAATTTTTTCAATCTATTAGATATCATTATAGGAGTGATACTTTCATATTGTCCGAATCGCCGGTGAAAAAGAGGGTATCATATAGCCCAGCATGCGTAACCATTTCGCCAGTTTTCCCGCATTATGGTCGACAATAAATCTATAAGCTTCTACTTGGCTTTAATCCCCCGCCATATTAAATTTCTATATGTTTGCCTTCAAAAGCCATAGTTATGGTAATATCCAATTCGTCAGCTAAAGCTTTCAATTCGCTTTTAATATCTTCCTGTACAGCATGATTCATATGAACGGCAATCACATTCGGTAAATAGCCTTTAACATTTAAGTGGCTTAATAGCTCTTCCTTTAATAGACAGGGGCACATATGCTCCGTATCCCGGCAAAAGGTCACGTACTTATCTGAAGCTGTAACCTCGGTAATCAGCAGCTTCGAAGAGACTCTTTCCCAGCAATCCGCCAATCCCGGGCCGGTATCGCCGGTATAGAAAAAAGAGTTGCCGCCGACTGCGGTAACCCGGTAACCTACGGCAGGAACGGAATGTGGAACCGGAACCGGCACGATAAAATAGTTATCCACCTGCATTCTTAGATATGGTTTCACAATGCACATATTGATAACCGATTTGCCTTCCTTATTCTTTTTTAAAAATTCTGGGTATATGGTGCCATCCATCAGGCACTTAGAAATAGCCTCACCGGTACCGGCAAGGCAGTAAACATCAAGCGTAGAATTATTCAAGGAGCGGTTCATTGCCAGTAGAGGCAGGTCTTTAATATGATCATAGTGTTGATGGGTTATAAGCACCGCTTTAAGCCCTAACTGCTCGGTAAGGGTCAGGCTGGATGTTAGCCCGCCGGCGTCCAGCGCCAGCGCATTATCGATAAGCAGTCCCGAAAGCCCCGTATCCCTGGACTCGGTATTATGTGCTCCCAGGAACCTTATATTCATCCCGTCCTCATTTCTAAATGAATCTAATTAAATATTAAATGGATTAAAATTGGTATCCGCATCGAATGTATCGATCTTTTCTTTTTGCTTCAGGTAATTGACCGCCTTATAAGTTAACGGGGTAGCCAGCGTTTCGATAGCCACTTTTATCAACCAGTGGTAAAGAATCATAACCGGCATAAAAGATGCCGTCCCGATATAAGCGATTACGATAAATAGAGCCGTATCCAGCCCCTGTCCGACTATGGTCGAGCCGATAGTTCGCATCCACAACCAGCGTCCTCCGGTGGCAAGCTTCATCTTTGCCATAATAAAGGAATTAACGAATTCACCGACCAGGTATCCGAAGAAAGATGCCGCCAGCAGCCTTGGGGTATAACCCAAAATGCTCTCGTATGCCTCCTGTCCAACCCAGAAGGATGCCCCCGGCAGGAGTTGTCCTATCCAGACGAAGAAAACGAATATAAGATTGCACAGAAAACCCAGCCAGATTACGCGGCGTGCCCACCGATACCCGTAAACCTCTGTTAAAATATCACCGAAGACATAGCTTATCGGGAAAACGATAATAGCCGCCGGCATAACTACAGAGCCGAAACCGATCACTTTTACGGCGATTATATTAGCTGTTATCAGGCAGGTAACGAAAATAGCAGCAATAATGACAAAGCGATGCGATACGTTCATTGGCAATAACCTTTCATTTATTGAAATGAATGAGTGTCACTAAATAACCCGTAATTTGCGCAGTAATAGAAGAACGATGCCGATAATAGCCAGTATTAACGCAAAGACATAGAAAATAGCATAATCCGATTCCATAAACGGCAAAGGGATATTCATACCGAAAACACTTGCGACCACAGTGACGGGAAGCATTACAGTAGCGATAATAGTAAGTATCCGTATCGTCTCATTAGTACGGTTGGTAGCTATCGAATCATGGGTATCGTTAAGACCCTCTATAATTTCCTTGTATTCATCCAAACCGTCCCAGATCCTGTCTAGGTGATCGACCATGTCGCCGAAATAAGCCGACATATCTAAGGCCATGAAACGACGCGATTTAGCTTCCAGTCGCCCGACAACTGCCCTCATTGGCCAGATGATACGACGAAAAGCAATAACATCACGACGTAACCTGGAGATTTCCCTGATGGTGGTACCCCTGCTTTCACTGAAAATATCATCCTCGACGTCCTCAATACCGTCGCTTACCTTATTCAATATCGGCTGGCAATAATCGACCAAACGATCCAGTATGCGATACAGGAGAAAACCGGCACCCTGTCCTAAATACTCTTCGCGGGATTCTTCATCGATCTCGCACTCACGGAACAGTTTTACCAGTGGCTTTAGAACACCTTTATGCAGAGTAATCAGATAGTCTTGACCTATGAACACAGATATCTGGCTGGAAGTAAGAACGTTATCTTTCTTGCTGTAGATAGGAAAATGAAAGACCAGAAATAGGTAATCCTTATATTCATCTATCTTTGGACGCTGCCTGCGGCTGAGAGTGTCATCGAGGTCCAGGTGATGGAAATGATAATTTTCGGCTAGATATTCTATCTCCTTATCCGTCGGTGGGGTGATATCTATCCAGGTAAAACCCTTAAGGCTCACCGAGTTCATATTCAGTTTTTCTCCCGGGTTTCCCTGAATATTTTCCATTTACTGCCCCTACCAGAATATTTTGTTTATTCTAGCACATACTTTACCACTTAGCACCTGTACTGTTATAATACGACATATAGTAAATAGTACTAGTATATTTTACTCCGAATTACCATGAAAAATACACCCCCCTTTATAAATAAAATTATTACAAGGATAAAAAAAGCGCTGGGGATGAATATATTCCTGTGCGGGAGTTGCAAGTGGAACTGGCGCGGCGCCTGCCGCAACCGGGAGCGTCCGAACGCAACTTATTGCAAGGAATATGAAAAAAAATAGCCATGGTTTTTGGCCATTTTATTTGACAACCGGTAAGCAGGACAATAAAATACTTCAGGTAATATAATCTCAGTTGTTATCGTGGCAGCGTAGCTCAGAGGTAGAGCAGGGGACTCATAAGCCCTTGGTCACTGGTTCAATTCCAGTCGCTGCTACTTGTTTTTCATGTGGGAATCACTCTGTTGAGGATTAAAAACTTATGGATGCAAATACACTATTAGGACAGGCATTTAAATTAACCGGCCTAATCGATTATCAGGAAGGTTCAGTCGTTTCCAGAACTATCATTGATAAAAAATCCGGGACTATTACTCTTTTTGCTTTTGACAAAGATCAGGGATTGAGCGAGCACATAGCGCCATTCGATGCTTTTGTATATCTGATCGATGGAGAAGCTGAGATAACAATCTCTGGGAAAAGTATGGTAGTAAAACAAGGGGAAATTGTTATCATGCCGGCAAACAAGTCTCATGCATTGAGAGCAACTCAACGGTTTAAAATGACGTTGGTAATGATAAGGTCCTAACGTAAATCAAATACACCTGGTCGCTGGTTCAATTCCAGTCGCTGCTACTTGTTTTTGTCAAAAATAATAACCGTTGAATAGAGAGTCAAAAGGTTTTTACTCGACAAGCAAGCTATGGTTCAATATCGATTATAGATTATACTTCAACTCGATAGCTATTATCTATCCCCCAGTACAGATACAGCAAGAAGACCCGGACCTGTATGCGTGCCGATTACCGGGCTTGTCCTCGAACAATAGATATGCTCTTTTGGAAACTTGGAAGCCAGTTGTTCAATTACCCTTTCCACCTCATCACGATTAACGGCATACTCTACGGCTAGCCCCTCAATATTGGAAAAGCTCTTAGCAAAATTACATAAGTGTTCTATTGCCTTAGCCCGAGAGTGTTCTCTCTCAAAAGGGCAGACCTCACCATCCCTAATCCCGATAATAGGATTTACACTCAGTATTGACCCTATAAGACTCTGTGCCTTACCGATGCGCCCACCGCGTTCGAGGTATTCCAAAGTGTCAAAAGCAGCACGCATATCAACACGAAGGATATTGCGGTGAATTATGTTCATTACTTCATCAAAGCTGGCTCCAGCCTGAGCTGCCCTGGCAGCAGTGATGACTATGAAACCTTGAGCCATAATAGCCCATTGTGAATCAATGACTTCTACATGGCATTTCCTCTTCATCAATCCTATGCTTTGTAGCGCCACCTGATAAGTCCCACTGAGCTTGGAAGTAAGAGTAATGACAATAATTTTATCCGTCTCCTCAGCCAGTCTGTCATAAGTCTCCACAAAAGCTTGCGGTGATGGCACCGAACTAGCCGGGAGGGTTTTACTATGCTTTAACTTCTCGTAGAACTGATCAGTTGTAAGGTCAATACCGTCACGGTAAACCTCAATGCCAAAGCGAACTCCTAGTGGCACTATCATAATCCCAAGCTCTTTAACCACATCAGGTGGCAAATCTGATACACTATCGGTTACAATTCTAACTCTCATAGCTTTTTGCTCCCCAGATCAAGTTTTTGTTTTATAAAATTAATTCCTATATATTAATAATAAATCTGTAAATCATCGTACCGTACAAATAGGTCAGATTAACATCCCTTGAATTGAACTACTCTTACATTTTCCCCGTAGGCTCATATAATTCTATACAATTCTATCATGATCCTCATTGAAACTCTTAACTCATATCGTCAGGTATACCATAATATCACCAACATTAGTTCCTGTGTCACCGGTTATTATTAGAGAATTACCAATAAGCTCAAATAAAGTATTGCTATCACATCTTTCAATATAAGATTCTACATCTATTTCTTTAGCTCGTGCAATATCAATGGAATTTTGATCGATTATGGCACCAGCTACATCAGATAAGAAATCAGAGCCATCACTACCTATACTAGCAACTACCCATTCTCCGGGATAAGCTGCCATTGCCTTCATGGATACAGCCGCATAATGCTGGTTTCTGCCACCCTTTCCCGCAAAGGTAGGCAGCTTTATGGTTGTTTCACCACCAATTAAATGGACGTTATAATCAGCATACTTTTTATTAAGCACTTCATTTGCTCTTAACAAAGCAACGTCAGTGGTATTACCGCTTTGCCGGGTGGTCACTATATGTGGAGAAAGTCCCATCTCCTTGGCTTTACTAAGCATGGCTTCTACAGCTATCCTATTGTCACCAATTAAGTAATTATGACAATTATATAGAACCTTAGGAGTTTCTGCTACATAACCCCGGCAGCCCTTTCTCAAAAAGTCAATTGCATTTTTCGGAACCCTGGTTAGAAGCTGATAACTCTTCAATACCTCATAGGCATCTAAAAAGGTTGAAGAATCAGAGACAGTTGGCCCGGAGGCAACAACGGATAGATCATTCCCGATTACATCAGACAATATCAATGAAATAACTGTCGCCGGAGAATAAAATTTACCTAGTTGCCCACCTTTGATTCGGGACAAATGTTTTCTTATCATATTAATTTCGCCTATTTCAGCGCCAGAACTTATTAATAATTCTGTAGTTATTTGCTTATCGCTCAAACTTACTTCTGCTACCGGGCAAGGCATAAGAGCAGAACTACCGCCTGAAATTAAACATATGATGAGATCATTTTCACATATTGAATAACGGTGTTTAAGAGCTAGCATTTCTTCAACACCATAGATGCCTTGCTGGTCTGGAATTGGATGACTAGCGGTTATCGTCTTGATTTTCCTTGTAGGGTGCTCACCCTTGCAGTTAACCGCACCAGCAACAATATTCTCAATACCAACTATATCCTCAAAAGCCTCTGCCATAAGGCCACTTGCCTTTCCGCCTCCAACAACGAATATTCGGCCACTACCTACAGAAAAGATATCATTATTGATCATGATACTTCGTTGGACCGGACTATACCTTACCGTAGACATCATGATGTTTCTTGGTAAAACCCTATCGATTCCGGCTTCAATAATGTCTAGAACCTGCTTTCTTAGATTAGTCGTGGCTAAGATATTGTGGTTTTTAACGATCATCCAATCTCCTTTATACGCAAAGCAGTATCACCCAGAAGTTAGTCATTACATATTATAGCTCAGTATTGTCATAATCGGCACTAAAATTATGCCAATCCTCACCTTTACAATATTTAATAGAAATCCAGGGGATTATGGTCACTATTAGTTGTATAATATATTGACATATCATCTATTCTAGACTAGATTTATATGGGCATTTGTATATTTAAATGTAGGGGGCAAATATGTTCGGCAAAGGAAAGATCGATATCATAATTATAAAGACTGATTTCAACCCGGGAGACAAAATATACGGGAATGTAGTGCTAAGCTTAAAAAAGCCGGTTAAGGCGAGAGAAGCCAGTATCTCATTGATCGGAGAGCAAACAACAACCAGGGGCGGTATTACCAGTACAGAACAGACAAAGAACACGACACGTATTTATGACTTCAAGCTCAGACTGGATGGAGAAAAAGAATATGATGCAGAAACAAAATATGATTTTGAGATAAAGCTTTCTGCCGATATTCTTAACCGTC
>JAQTVR010000049.1 GCA_028706995.1 Dehalococcoidales bacterium | reverse complement strand
GATTCGGTGGCATTGGTCGGCCCTAACGGGGCGGGCAAATCCACGCTGATACTTCACTTTAACGGTATCATCAGGAGCGATGGCAACGTCAGGTTCATGGGGAAACCTATAGACGATAAAAATCTGAAGTGGGTACGCAGCAAAGTGGGCTTGGTGTTTCAAAATCCTGATGACCAGCTATTTTCCCCAACCGTCTTCGACGATGTAGCTTTCGGGCCAATTAATATGGGCTACGGAGAAATCGAGGTGCGTGATGCGGTAAAAAAAGCACTGGCGCTGGTCGGCATGTCCGGCTTTGAAAAGCGTTCACCGCATCACCTTAGCATCGGCGAAAAGAAGCGCATTGCAATAGCCACGGTGCTCTCTATGTCCCCGGAAGTGCTGGTAATCGATGAGCCTTCCAGCAGCCTCGACCCAAAGAGTAAGTGGGATTTTATAGATTTCCTGAAAAATCTTTCATGGACTAAAATCATCGTATCTCATGACCTGGAACTGGTGGGGGCTCTATGCAGCCGAATAGTGATAATGGAAAAGGGCAGTATAGTCGCTGATGGTTTTACAAGGGATATCCTGTCGGATAGAAAACTATTGGCTAAACATGGACTGGCACAGGGGAAATAAAGGGGTTACCTTTTAACTTTATAAATCCTCTGCGAAGTATGTTTATATTAATATTATTTCAGATGATATTTAATCCCTTGTTACCGACCATACCAGGGAGACCACCCAGCCGATAAATGTCCAGCCGAGAAAGAAATTAAGCATGAAGATAGCCAGTGCGTTACGTTTTTTTCTTATTATTGCAATTATAGTCGGCAGAAAATATAAAGCCAGGCTTAAGATAAAAAAGATAATACCTATAAGGCTGCTGAAATAAAACTCGAAAAACCCCATATTCTCCCCTTATTTAAGATATTTTAATCCAATCACCAAATTTTAGCAGTAATATAAGATTTTATCTACTTTTCTGTTTCCAGCCATAGTTTATGCCCATCCGTAATAAATTCTATGGTGCCATCCCGGTCCGTTCGGTAAATCCTTTCTGCCCCGATCATCTCAGTCAGCCGCCCGATTACTTCATTGTCCGGGTGGCCGTAATTATTGTCCTGTCCTACGGATATAACTGATGTCTGTGGATTAACGACGTTAAGAAATTCAAGAGTGGAAGATGTATTCGAGCCGTGATGCCCGATTTTAAGAACTGTAGTTTTCGATACCAGTCTTTGAGTTATGAGTTCGAATTCTCCCTCCCATCTCAGGTCCCCGGTGAGCAGAAAACTGATATGCTGCATGCTGACATGCAGCACTATGCAGTTGTTATCGTAATCCGACTCTGTCCCTGTAAAAGAAGCAGGTTGTGGGTTTAATATATCGATTGTTACTTCATTCATTATAATTCGCTGCCCCGCCTGCGCGGCGGTAAAATTAATATCATTCTCTTCGATCAGTCTCAGCCATTCTTCATATACCGGCGTGTCGCTTACCAGGTCAGTTGTAAGAATTTGTTCTACCTTATATTCGTTAAGAACTTCCACCAGCCCAGTAAGGTGGTCATCATGTGGATGGGTTAGAATCACCATTTCAATCGTCCTGTCCCAGAAGGGCATCTCCTTGCTTATAGCCAAACTGATTGCCTGAGAACCGGGTCCTCCATCGATAAGTATCTGCAAATTCCCTTTTTGAATCAGGATGGCATCCCCCTGTCCTGCATCCAGGAAAATTACGTGCAACCTGTCATCGGGGGCGATATTTACACTCATGACTCCCAGTATAATGAGTACTGTTATCGATAAAATTGCCCATTTTACCGGACGACGTAAAAAGAAATTATCTTTACCCTTTTTTACAGGTTTTGTGATAGTCTTCGCTGCATCTCCGGAATTTTTATCTGCAAATTTATTTAACCATCTATATCTATGACCCAGCCATAGCAGAAATGCCAGGGCTATATAATAGATCAATATCAATGTAACACTGAAGGCGCCCACGTCTACATACGATATTGAAAGGCTGGCAAATCCATTGACCACCGTCAACAGATAGGATAGAAATAACCATAATAGCCAGCCTATTATCTGCGCCGCCGGTAAGAAGAAAAGACCTGTAATGGCGGTCAATGACCCCAATACGATTATGCCCGCCAGTACAGGTAAAGCCAGGAATGTAGCCAGCGGCCCGATAAATGAAATTATTCCAAAGTAATAAGCGACCAGTGGCCAGACAGCCAGAAGGGCTGCCAGTGTAACGCCAAAACCGTCAGCAATAAAATAGGCAGCCGGTACTACAGTCTCATATTTACTTGCAGTTATATTAACCAGATTTCTGCCTGCAGCCTGCAGGGGAGGAAAGAGAAAAATAAGTCCTGCCATTGCCATAAAGCTCATCTGGAAAGAAGCGGTAAAAATAACCTGCGGGTCTAAACCGACCATTATGGCGGCGGCAAATGTAAGAGCTGTTATGGCGCTACGCTGCCTTCCCAGGAGTTCGGCAGTTAGGAAAATGCTTGCCATGATAGTGCCGCGAACCACTGGAGCATTCATTCCGGTGAGAATGGCATACATCCAGATAAATCCCAGCGCCAACCAGACATAAATATAGTGTTTGCGTCCAAATAACCACAATCCTATGCTTAACATGATACCGGCTATTATGCCCAGGTGCAGTCCGGAGATGGCAAGCAGGTGAGCGGTTCCGGTAACTGAAAAGGCCTGTTTCAAATCTTCGGGAATATTACCTCGAATACCCAGGAGCATGCCTTGTGCCAGTGATGCCTGAGGTTCGGGTAAAATCCTTGCCAGTGATAATGAAAGTTGACTCCTCAGAGAATATAACCAGGAAAGGGGCACCAAACCCCGCCCTGTTTCAATAATCTTTATTTTGGGATATAAGATAGTGGAATAAATATTTTCATGAGATAAATACTCAGCGTAGTTAAACCCTTCAAACTCAGGTGGTGTGGACGGCTTGCCTGTTATCTCTATGATATCACCGTAGCAATAAGACGGGTACCTGGGGACAAAGACAAGAACATCTCCTCTTACCGTATACCAGTCCTTATCCATCTTGATTTGTGAGACTGTCACCCTTAGCTGGGTGCTGCTATCCCTGACATCTGGGTCATCGCTTATCATACCGGTGATGGTTACAGTTCCCGTGTCGTTGTAAAAACTGATGTAGACGGAGTCTACTCCCGGCAGGCTGGCATGAGCGCAGACAGTTCCGCCGAAAAATGCAAAGATACATATCCCGGACAGGACTATTTTCTTCCTGTAACTCTTTGATAACAGGAAAAGGAAGGGGAGGAAACCGGTAATAATAAGCACCGCAGGCAGGTTAAATTTGAAGCCTATTAAAATACCGGCTATCCAACTCAGGCTGAGGTATATTAAAGTCACTTCGGGAATAACTCCATTTCTCGACAACTAGTGAGAGTGCTTTGCCCCTCTTTTACACCCTTTTAATTGATATTCTGCTTAACTTTAAAATCACAATTCCCTTAACATGTTTAATCGGATGCCGTAATTAAGTCTTTAATATTATCGAATATACCCTGTCCGATGCCTTTGACGTTTAATAATTCGTTTATATTTTTAAAAAAGCCGTTTTCCATGCGGTATCTTATAATTGTCTGCGCCCTGGTTTCGCCGATTCCGGGCAATGCTTCCAGTAGCCAGGCGGGGGCGCGGTTAATATCGACCTTCTGTACTTGTTCTTGTGTATCCGGCTGATTGATTGTCAGTTCAAGCCGGCTGATACCAGAATCATCCGGTATGCCGCCGGCGGCCAGGATCAGGCTATATATTGTGTCACCTTCTATTAACATATAATACCCGGGGTTATTGACGGCTCCCCCGATATAAACCTGGGTGGTTTGGCTTGAAGTAGTAGTTGTCTTCAGGGAAATCTCTATCTCATATCCATCATTACAACCTGTTAAAGCAAAGAGGCTCAAGAAGACCGGAGTCATTATCACTATATATTTTATACTCATTATTGTAGCCTCCTTGTGCCACCAACCGGCTGTTTTATAAATATAATTAAGATGTAAAATGTTGCTATATCGGCATATAATAGTCCACAATATAATTAAAAAAGGGACAATAGTCAAATCATAAGGCGGCATATATTTAGGTAATCAAGAATGAGGCAAAACTCAGGACTGTCGAACCATAGCGGCGGTGATTAGTTGAAGGATAAGCTTAACGACCGATATCGATTAGTAAGGTAGAGGAACGCCATATATCGGATCTGGCGATGGATGTTTCATTTAGTATATTAAGCTTTAAATCCATCTGAAGTTACAGGACTTAAAACCCATTGATAAATAGGCAGTTTTTATTTGCCATTCAGGGCGTTTCGCAGGGCACCTTCGGTGTCAGGGTGGGTAACTGCAATGATCTGATCATTAGCCTGTAGAATAGTGCCACCAGTAGGGATGCTGGGTTTACTATCCTGGTGGATTAACAAGGATAAAATACTATCAGGGGGTAAAATGATATCTTTAAGCGCCATTCCGACCGTTGTTGAATCCGGTTGTATGGTTATCTCCACGATTTCAAGCCCTTTTTCGTCAATAGATAACAGGTGCATTAAAGGATTCGTCGGTACTTCATATTTTATATGTTCCAGTATGATTGCTGTGCTGCTTACCGTAACATCGATACCGAGTTTTTTGAATAAGATCTCATTTTTAGGGTTACGCACGCGGGCAATGGTTCGGGGAACATTGAACTTGTATTTAGCTACCTGGCATGCAACCAGGTTATCTTCGTCATCTCCTGTAACGGCAATAAATATATCGGCGCGGTTGGTTCCCGCTTCAGCCAGTACGGCTGTTTCACAGCCGTCACCATGTATGCAAACGCTTCCCATGTCACTGGTTATCGACTGCGCGGTGGCGGCATCCTTTTCTATTATCAACACCTCGTGTTTCTCATCCAGTAGAGACTTGGTGAGATAATAACCAAGTCTCCCGCCGCCAACAATAATAATATACATAGTGTAAAATTAGCTCTCCAGTTTTTCCTTAAACATCTGGGCGAATATAGTGGTGGGGCTTAAAGCCTCCAGCCCCAGCATACTGTAAAGGTCACGGCGTAATGGGTCATATATGCGGCATATCACCTTTGGGACATTGAAAATATACTTGGCTATTTGGGCGGCCATGATGTTTCTATTGTCACCCTGAGTTACAGCCACAAAAGCGTCCGCTTCTTCTATGCCGGCTTTTTTAAGTACATCCTCATCTAGACCGTTGCCAAGCAATGCTTTTCCCTTGAATTCGGGTGGCAATCTGCGGAAACTGTCGACATTGATATCAAGGGTGGTAACCTTGTGATTTTCCTTATCCAGCATGACGGCCAGTTGAGCACCGACCCTTCCGCATCCCATAATAATTACTTTCATAATTAAACCTGTCTAAGTGTCCGTTTGAAACTGATGGTCGATAATAACACGGCAGGGGGAATTTTCAAGTATATACGGAACTATGTCTCCCAAGCAGAACTGTCCGAAGTGTTTTTTATAGGAAATACCAACCAGGACAAGGTCTGCTTCGTGTTTTTTTACCTGTTCTATTATAGCCGATCCTACGTCCCGGGCTTGTAACATCTCCGTTTCCACCGTGCAACCCTGCTCTTTGACAATATTCTCTATGTTGCTAAGGATATTTTCAGCAGCCCCGATTTTTGAAGTTACCTCGATATCAAGCGGTAATGACCGTTCAATCGGTATCACATGTATGGCGAAGATTTTACTTTTACTTTTACCCTTGGCCAGCTTGCACGCTAATTCTATTGCCCCTTCATCAGCTTTTGTGCCGGCAACAGGCACCAGGATTTTTTGAAATTCCATTTCTCCCTTTCAACCATCAAGCGCGTATTATATCCTTATTGCAAGAAATTTACAACATTATTGTAATTATCATTCAATAAAAAAATGAATTACTACCTTTAGAACAGCTATTTAAGGGGAAACTACACATGCAACGTCTGGTGAAAAAGTGGGGTAGAAAAACTTAGCTGAAAGGGTAATTAGATTGCTCAATCGATAAAGTAATCAGTATCTACCCGTTTAATTTCAAAGACATCTTTCCTGCTAACACCTACACCATGCTCTATCATCAATTTCGCTAACTGATTCCCATTGATAGTTACTACTTTTTTCTGAGTTCAGTTATACCCCTAAAGGTAATGATAAGCCCAATCAGGGTTACGAGTCCACCAATAAAGTAACCTACGATTCTCATCCATTCACCTACCTGATTCAGTAGCGGACCAAATATTACACCGACTATTACCTGTACCATAGCAGATGCTTCAGCTGGAAGTTGCTGTTGCAGTACTAGTTCGGGATAGTCAGCTAACCAATTCCCCCAGGAAGGAATTGTTATTATGATGAGAATTCCTATTGTCAGGGGTAGAAGACCAACAATTAACATACCTATTCCTTGTTTTTTATTAATTACCATGACTATTCCTCCTCTTCAATACCTAAAATTGAATTTTCCCGCATAAAAGTACCACAAAGCTATTGACTCTTTGCAAGAATCTCTATTTTCAATCAGACATTATATTTTTATTATCGGAATATTATTAATCTACCTATCCGGTTCATTAATACATCTTAAATGCACCTTAGTCGCGAATTCAGCTAGTATCCAATAAATCACCACACTTATAAGCGCAGCGAAGAAACACCATACAGATGTCAGATACTGTGCAAAAAATATTCCCGTTATGATGTATGATACGAAGATCAAAATACCGAACACCCACATACGCCTGACTGATGAGACAAAGAGAGGTGCCATAGTTGAGACCAGGTAGAATACAAATGCAGTATCTACAAGAGTCCTTGGAAAGTTATCAACGTACTGTATATGAAAACCGCTTATCTGCGGGGTAACATTAAAAGAGATGAGACAAAAAGCATAGAATAATGAGAGGATGCATCCTGTTACTATTAAGCCTGAGAGTATATTCTTCCTCTTTTTTATCTCCTCCATAAACCACATGGATAACGGTATCATCACCGGCCATATGACCAGTGCAGTTATTAGGAAGATGTATGTAACAGCGCTCTGAAGCCATGCATGTTCACCTGATCTCAGGGTAATCCACAGCACACCCTCTGCGAACTGCTGGAAGCCAAAGAGTAGCGGTATTACCGCGAAAAGTCTCTGGGTTGGTTTTCTGACTTTCCTCACGGAAGCGACACCAATTGCAGATATTAGTACACCTCCTGCAAAGCTTGCTCCAGCCGAAAAACACATAAATGCCTCCTGTTTTAAATAGCTTTCAAGCCTGTTTAACAGCGATGATCATACTGCCATAAAGACATAACGTATACGCTTCATTTCAGAATACAATTATTACTTCACTAAATGCAAGGATAACCGGGCGAATTTGGAATAAATAAAAATCGATCACAACTTGTTGTCTATTGACAACAACAGCAAATGGGAGTAAATTTTGTCTTGCCCAAAAGGGAGTAATCAAACATGACGCAAACGGAATTGCTTAGTACTATTGGCAATAAGGAAGTAAATAAAGAAGAAATAATCAGGTGGATTATTAATAAACCCGAGCTCATTTCGGAAATTTATGGAGGACTATCTTCCAGCAAAGCGAATATTAAATACGGGTGTTCAAAAATACTTCGTGGAATAAGTGATATAAAGCCGGATGTACTTTATCCCAAATTCAATCTCTTTAGCGATCTATTAACCGGTGATAATACCTTTCTTAAATGGGATGCCATATATATTATTGCTAATCTGACAAAAGTAGACTCAGAAAATAAGTTCGAATCGATCTTCGATAAATATTTTGCTCCTATTCCCGGTCCCGTCATGATTACAGCTGCTAATATAATTGGATCTGCAGCTACTATAGCCCTGGCAAAGCCTGAGCTTACCGGCAAAATCACAAAAGAAATATTAAAAGTTGAAAAAGCAAAATATAAGACGGCGGAATGCCTAAATATAGCATTTGGCCAATCAATCAATTCCTTTGATCAGTTCTTCAGTCAGTTGCACAATAAAGAACAG
>JAQTVR010000048.1 GCA_028706995.1 Dehalococcoidales bacterium | reverse complement strand
ACTGCTTTCGCATCTAATCAAAGTGTTAAATTAAACGATAGCAATGTCAGTCAAAGTGAAGCTAATGATACAGCGATTTATTATATTAATAAATTTAGCTCGTCGATATTACCGAAATGGAGTAATGCTAAAGTCAACGTCCCTGTTATTTATTACTCAGTAGATAGAACTAGAGTGGCCTATGAGTTTACAGTTTTGAACTCTGATAACAAAGATATTGGATTTATCATTATTTCAGCTTTAAAAAAATGGATGCCTGTACTGGAATGGGGTAGCGGAAAAGCTCCTAGTAGCTACATTCAATATATTAATGAAATAGCTATTAATGAAGGATATATTAGCCCTGAGGATGTTTTGGATAAAGAGACAGAAATTCTTTATTGGGGGGCTTTAACCTATTCTATCCAAATTGGTAAAATAATGGAGAAAAATGGCATTGCATATCATCTTCCTACAGGTTCAATTGTTCAAGTGCCAGTAGAACAACCTGAACTTAAGATGGATAACAATCAGGTGAGATCTGCATGGGCATCGCTAAGTAAAGAAACAGAAGAAGAGTCATCTCGTGATGCCATTACAGACTCAATAGGCGGAGTACCTGCGTTCTTTCAATCATCTGCTGCACATGCATCTTGTGATGAGGGAGGCGATGAAGCTACAGAATATCCCGATTGTGTTGGTGACCCTGACGATTATTGGGATAACTGGGATGGTTGTGCGCCAATATCAGGAGCTATGGTGTTAGGTTATTGGGATTGGATGGGATATCCCGATTTATCAGGTGCAGACGAAACACTAATAGATCACTGTCATTTTCAAATGGGTACAGATGATGAAGGCGGAACATCTGTTGACTTAATCGATAACGGAATTGAGGCAGTCAGCCAAATCTACGGTTATAATTTTAATTCAGATATCGTAGAGGATAATTTGTGGTCTTGCATAGTAAATGAAGTTAGTGCAAGTAGACCATTCGTATTGGCAGTGATTGATCATCCGACATATGGAGATCACGGTGTTTGTGGATGGGGGTACTTTGAGGATGAGTTTATCTTGTCTATCGGGGTTCACGATACTTGGGATACGTCAGACCATTGGATTCAATATCTTAATTGGAGCGATGCTTATGTAGCAAGAGTAATACCCGGAGCCTAGATATTTTAATCGAACTTTTACGTACCTAGGTACAGATTTACTAATAATTGACCCGACTTATGAGATAACAAGTAAAATAATGAAACCTTTCAAACATCTCATAAGTTGGGGACTAACTTATCGGTTTTAATTTCGTTATAGTTATTAGAATATTATTATTCAGGATGTGCTTTATGAATAAGTTGTTATTATTAACATTTTTAGTAGCAATTTTTTTCGTTCAAACCGCTTGCAATTCTAAAATCATTACAAATACTGCAATAAATAGTACTTCATCCCAGCAAACTCAAACTACTAGAGAAAGCGACATGCTAGAACTCATACTTGCCGATAAATATAAAGGGGAAGGTTATGTAATAATCCAGCCTTATACTGAAATGGACTTTATGAATATACCTGAAGTTCTTGATAATTTAAAATCGTTCTTGAGTGATTCTTTGAACGGAAACTTGAAATCCTTGAATTATGAATTTACTCCTCTTATCGAAGAGTTTTTTGAAATTAATCGAATACAGGAAAATTTAAAAATCGAATCATCAATCAAAGATGGTTACTATATCAACAACGAGTATACATATGCAAGATATTTACAGGATTTAAACAATGGTTTGTTGCCGATTCAAGTAGTAGGGTATATCAAATTAACATTACCAGCATACGACCCTGAAACAGGATATGTTATATTGCACATCAGTTTTACAAATAATTCAACCACCCATTTTGGTGGGGGAGGTGCAGTATATGTTTATAGGTATATAAATGAGGAATTAATTTATATAACAAAAGTTCAATTATCGATTAAGTAAAGCAGATACTGATGATCTTACTTTGCATTTACCCGGTCCGTGGGTGTTCACCGTCCAGATGCAATAAACCGGAAATAAATTAAATTAAGGACAGGCGGACATCGAAATAATTAATGGCTTGCCTTATTTTTTTAGATAAATAGGGCTTTTCTTCATTATTTATTAAGTATTGTGCGTTAGAATGTAAATACTGAGTAAGGCTTATTATGACAAGGAAGGGAAACAGGCAAATTTAAGGGGAATAATATATTGAAACGTAAAGTCTGTGCAACGATCCTGTCTATATATTTATGTCTTGGATTCATGGCAGCCTGCACCTCTACCCATGAGGATATTAACGGCTACTACCAATATGAGAAAACCGTCTATAGAAATTCACTAGGCGAATACATCATGACAAAACAGGATGCTCTCGATTATATAATCTCGAAGACGTCTTTCACTTTCCTATATATCGATGGTACTAGAAAACAGATCTCGAGCAGTTTTAAGAAAAGCAAAGTGGATACAGAAGAGTTCGCTGCCTTGTTTCAGTATAACATCAATGTACCAGATATCTCTGTTTTCAAACAACGGTACCAATACATAATAAATGATGAATATAGTATTTATGTAATGGATAGCGAAGTATGGCTGGCCTTATACGCAGAGAACACAATGTGGAGCATATACCAACTGGTCAAATTTGCAGAGGAATAATTGAGAGTATTTTGGGGAAATTTTTTTAGAATACTGGGGGCTGTAATTATATTGTTTAGAATTCTTGCCAGCATCATTCATAACCCACGTACCCGGCCCGGAAAATGTTTATTTTTTAATAACTGTAATGGCAATAGGAGTTCTTTTTATTATCTTAGGAAATGCCATTAAAAAACATAAACCTCAAAATAAAGAATTCCCTTATGTTTTTATATCCCGCACAAAATGTTTATATTGCTGCAAGCTGATCGGAATATGTCCTGCCGCCAGTAAAAGACCGGCAATAAACAGCGGAATCGAATGCAATGGAATCGAAGATAACACAAAATATAATACAGGGCTTAATGCCAGTGGAACGGGTATCTTAAATAAAGAATAAAATATATATCCGTATTCTCCCCCGTGAATGAAGTAGCGAATCCAGCCGATATAGTATAAGCACAACATTAACCCCATCGCTCAAACAGCCAGTATCTCCAAAGTTCCGGTAAAACTGATCCCGTAAAATACGGGGATAATAAAAACTCCGTAACGACCCAGGTTCTCGAGTATAACCAGTAATACAGGTTCTTTGGGGAGATTGGAAGGGATATTAACAGGCTTTTTCAATGAAAACAGGATATTAGGTATCAATATTAATACCGGTATTATTAACGAAAAAGGGTGGAACAATTTATTTTTTTCCTGTCGGGGGTATTATAACCTACTTATCCATCGCTTGTCTTACTTCTCTTATGAACTTGCCGACAGAGGCAAAGGTATCATCCTTTTCCATCAGCTTGATTATCTGGCTGCCGATGATTACTCCATCTGCTATTTGAGATATCTTTTTTGCCTGTTCCGGTGTCGAAATCCCAAAGCCAACACACAGCGGTTTATCGGTGGCTTTTCTGACATTGCCAACGAATTCATCCAGATTAACGGGCATTTGGGATCTTGCGCCGGTAACACCTGTCAGCGACACCATGTATATAAACCCGCGTGACCTCTGCGATACCAGTTGAATGCGTTCTTTTGTGCTGGTAGGAGATAACAGGTATATCAAGTCCAAACCCAGTTTATTGGTGATAGTTTCGAGTTCCAGCCCCTCATCAGGTGTAAGGTCGGGGACAATAAAACCATCGACTCCATTATCAGTGCTTGCTTTGCAGAACTTTCCCAATCCATAATTGTAAACCGGATTGTAATAGGTCATGAAGACCAGCGGGATATCGGTTTTCTTTCTTAATTCTTTAACCATATCGAGGCAGGTTTGGGGAGTAACTCCGTTTTGCAGAGCGCAGTAGCTGGCATGCTGGATGGTTGCCCCGTCCGCCATCGGGTCTGAGAATGGTATACCCAGTTCGATTATATCGCAGCCGCTTTCGGCAAGCATCGACACTACTTTTAAAGTAGATTCGATACCCGGATAGCCAACTGTTACATAGGCAATAAGGGCTTTGTGTCCCGGCTTCTTGAAAACATTATCTATGCGGTTCATCTCGTGCCTCCCAGTGCGTTAATCACAATATCTATGTCCTTATCCCCCCTGCCCGACAGGTTGATTACGACTATCTTGTCTTTATCCAGTGTCTTTGCAAGTTCAGCAGCAAAATACACTGCATGAGAGGATTCCAAAGCCGGCATAATGCCTTCGGTACGGCAGAGTAATTGGAAACCCTCGAGTGCCTGTTTATCGTCTACGGCAACGTAATTGGCCCGCCCGCAGTCCTTTAAATAGCTATGCTCGGGGCCTACACCCGGATAATCCAGTCCTGCCGATATGCTGTGAGTTTCCATGATCTGTCCGTTCTCATCCTGCAGCAGGTAAGATTTAGCTCCGTGGAGCACTCCCACCTTGCCGGCAGAAATGGTTGCCGCGTGCTTACCGGTTTCTATACCGCATCCGGCTGCTTCCACCCCGATAAGCCTGACGTCTTTATCCTCTACGAAGGGATAGAATATACCGATGGAGTTACTGCCTCCGCCGACGCAGGCGACAACATAATCCGGCAACCGGTTATATCTTGCCCGCATTTGCTCCCTCGTCTCTTTGCCGATGACGGATTGAAAATCACGCACCATTTGAGGATAAGGAGCAGGACCAACGACCGAACCCAAAAGGTAATAGCTGTCCCGCGCATTGGTCACCCAGTCCCGGATAGCTTCGTTGATGGCGTCTTTCAGGGTGCGGCTGCCGGAGGAAACCGGCACAACTTCAGCCCCCATTTGCTTCATCCGAAATACATTCAAAGCCTGTCTCTTTATATCTTCTTCACCCATGTAAACGATGCATGTAAGCCCCAGCATGGCGCAGACAGCAGCGGTAGCTACTCCGTGCTGCCCGGCGCCTGTTTCGGCGATAATACGCTGCTTGCTCATCTTCTTAGCCAGTAATCCCTGCCCCAGGGCATTGTTGATCTTGTGCGCTCCGGTATGCGTTAGATCTTCTCTTTTAAGTAAAATACGCGCCCCTCCGCAATGGCGGGTCAGGCTTTCGGCAAAGTATAGAGGCGTCGGCCTGCCTGAATAGTCAATGGAGAGTCTTTCGAACTCCGCCCAGAAAACGGTATCGCTCTGTAATTTTCCGTAGGTATCCGAAAGCTCATCTAAAACGGGTATAAGTGTTTCGGGAACGAAGCGTCCGCCGTAATCACCGAAATAGCCTTTATTATCCGCTTGCATCATAACCTCCTGTAAACTAGACCAATATTAACTTACCAAGTAGAGACGCAATGTCATTCTGAAGGGATGACGGTTAACTTTTACCTGTAAATATACTTTATCTCTTCCATCAACCTGGCAAACTGTTCAGGGAAGAGTGATTGTATCCCATCCGATAGCGCATGCACCGGGTCGTTGTGAACCTCGATAAGCAGCCCATCCGCCCCGACGGCAATCGCCCCTTTAGATAGTGGAATTACATAGTCTCTTCTTCCGGCGGCGTGGCTTGGGTCGACCATCACCGGCAGATGGCTGGATTCTTTAATAGACGGAATGGCGCTGATATCTAAGGTGTTACGGATATTATCGGAGAAGGTGCGTATACCGCGCTCGCATAAAATAACCTGGTGATTTCCGCCTGCCATAATATATTCCGCCGACATCAGTAATTCATCTATAGTTGCCGCAAAACCGCGCTTTAAAAGCACTGGTTTCCTGGTTTCTCCCGCCCGCTTTAATAACGAGTAGTTTTGCATGTTACGTGCGCCGATCTGGATGATATCGGCGTATTTCTCCACATCTTCGAGATTGACATGGTCGGTGGCTTCGGTTATGGTCAGTAAACCTGTTTCCTCGCGCACCTTTGCCAGTATTTTTAAGCCTTCTTCCCCCAACCCCTGAAAGCTGTAGGGTGATGTCCTGGGTTTAAATGCCCCGCCGCGAAATACCGTTGCGCCATATTGCTTTACTATTTCAGCCGTAGTTATCGCCTGTTTTTCATTTTCGATGGCGCAGGGGCCTGCCATTATGACCGGTTTATTTCCACCGCCTATTTTGACATCCCCGATGGTGATAACGGTAGATTGAGGATGAGTCTCGCGGCTGACCAGCTTATACGGCTTGGTTACCGGTATCAACTCCTTGACCCCGGATAATGGAAGCAACAGCGATTCCTCCACTGCCCCCTTATTGCCGACGATACAGACGGCAGTGCGCTGTGCGCCGGGCATTGGCACGCCGCGATAACCCATTTTGGTAATTTCCTCTATGACCCTTTGCACCTGCTCTCCGGTGGCGTCGTTTTTCATTATTACAAGCATATTATTTCTCCTCTGCCTTTCTTACCGAATCTATAAAGGTCTGTATTTTCCCAATATCTTTTTTCCCGCCGGTTTCTACGCCCGTAGAAACATCAACACCCCAGGGGCGAATTTCTTCTACAAGCCGGCTGACATTATCTATCGAGAGGCCTCCGGCAACTATTACAGGGTATTCGGCTATTGCATCTTGAGCCACTGCCCAGTCAAAGACATTTCCGGTACCGCCAAAGTTATTGCCGGTCTTAGTATCCAGCAGACAAACAGGCTCATATTTCAAGGCTGATTTATATCCTGTTTCAATCTCATTAATGATCTGTTCCGCTGTACAGCCTCCGGTTATATGAATAACCTTTATGACAGGAAAGTCGATATCACGGCAATAGTCCCAGTTTTCATTGCCGCTTATCTGCACATAATCCAGATTGCAATAGCGGACGGTCGTATTTACCTCGACAGCCGGAATATTAACGAATACTCCGACCATATGCGGGCGTTTATCCAGTTTACTAATCGCTTCAGTAATTTTAAAAGCCTGCTCGATATCGACCTGGCGTTTACTGGGGGCAAAGACCAGCCCCAAGAAATCGGCTCCGGCATCCGCCGCAGCTAGTGCGTGTTCAACCTGTGTTATACCGCAGATCTTAACCCTGGTCATAGCAGTTCCTTTATTTTCAAAGCAATATCAGGATTCGATACCAGTGCTTCGCCTATTAAGGCGGCATTGACACCATAACTTTGGAGGTCGGACATATCTTTTTTGGTGCTTATGCCACTTTCACTGACAACGATCCTGTCTTCGGGTATTAGCTTTTTAAGTTTCTGGGTAGTCTTTATATCCACCTTGAAGGTGTTCAAATCCCGGTTGTTTATACCGATAATCCTGGCGTTGCTGTTAATGGCGACCTCCAGTTCTGCTTCATTGTGCACTTCGACTAGGCAATCCATCTGCAATTTATGGCTAAGTTCCAAAAGCTCATTAAGTTTATCGGGCGACAGTATTGCCATGATAAGCAACAGGCTATCCGCGCCGTAAGCGCGCGCCTGAAAAACCTGGTATGAATCGAAGATAAAATCCTTGCGCAGCAGGGGCGGCCTTTTATCGCCTAAAGTATCGCGTATTTCCCTTAGGTAACTGAGATTACCCTGAAAGTATTTGGGTTCTGTCAACACAGAAATAGCCGCCGCACCGCTCTTGGCATAGGTTTTGGCAATTTTTACCGGATTGAAATCCTTGCAGATAACGCCCTTGGAAGGCGATGCCTTTTTAACCTCGGCAATCAGTTTTATACCACTCCCGGTTAGTACCTTTGACAGCGATTTTGTCGGAGATTGAACAAACGCCATCTTCTCCAGTTTATCTACCGGCGAACTGCGCTTAATACCTTCAAGTTCCCGTTTTGTATCGGCGACTATATCATCCAGAATCATCTACTTCCCCTTAACAACTATTGCTTACTGTAATCAACTCTTCCAGCTTATTCATAGCAGAGCCGTTATCTATAATTTCTTGAGCCAGTTTGAAGCCGTCCTTTAAATTATTTACCCTGTCTCCGGCAACCAGCGCAGCGGCAGCATTCATAAGCACCACATTGCGCTGAGGCAATTTTTCTCCGTCAAAAATCCTAAGCATCAACCTGGCATTCTCCTGCGCA
>JAQTVR010000047.1 GCA_028706995.1 Dehalococcoidales bacterium | reverse complement strand
GAAGCCATTTCCGAGATAAGTTGTTACTTGGAAATATCGGAAAATGATATTTACAGCGTTGCCAGTTTCTATTCCCAGTTTCGCTTTACCGAACCGGGAGAACATACCATTAAAGTCTGCCTGGGAGCTGACTGCCATGTGCGTGGCGGTGCCCGCCTGCTGGACAGTGTGGAACGTGAGCTAAACATTAAACCCGGACAAACAACAGGTGACGGTAAGTATACCCTGGAAACAGTTGCCTGTATCGGAGCCTGTGCTTTAGCTCCGACGATGGTAATCGATAATGAAGTCCACCGCAAAATGACTCCGCAAAAAGTAGCCAATCTTCTAAACAATAATGATAAGGCGGATAATAATGCCTGATAATCAGCAATACACTATACTTGTTTGCGAAGGTACCGGTTGTGTTTCCGGCAAGTCCAATGAAATACGACAGGTGCTGGAACAGGAAATAGCCGAGCTGGGTTTGAAAAACGTCAAAGTGGATTTTACCGGCTGTCATGGTTTTTGCGAACAGGGGCCTATTGCTATCATCGAACCAGGAGGTATTTTTTATACTCACCTTACCGTTGGCGATGTTCCTGAAATCATTCAAAGCCACCTTATCGAAGGTAAACCTATAGAACGGCTTTTCTTTAGAGACCCGGTTGACCAGCGGGCAATTCCCCTTTATAAAGATATAAACTTCTATAGCAAGCAGCAGCGTATAATATTACGTAACTGTGGACACATCAACCCGGAAAAAATCGAGGACTATATCTCAAGAGACGGATATCAGTCGCTGAAAAAGGCCCTGCTGGAAATGACACCCTTGCAGATTATAGAAGAAATAAAGAAATCAGGATTGCGTGGCAGGGGGGGTGCCGGTTTCTCCACAGGTTTAAAATGGGAGTTCTGCCAAAAAGAACAGAGCGATATTAAATACATGATATGCAACGCCGACGAAGGCGATCCCGGTGCTTTTATGGACCGCAGCATAATGGAAGCCGACCCACATACAGTAATAGAAGGTATGTCCATCGCTGCTTATGCTATTGGCGCCAGCGAAGGTTACATCTATATCAGAGCAGAGTATCCACTAGCCGTCAAAAGACTTAAAATGGCATTAAAACAGTCTGAAGAAAAAGGATTCCTGGGGAATAAGATCCTCGGCTCTGACTTTAGTTTTAAAATAAACGTAAACGAGGGCGCAGGAGCCTTCGTCTGCGGCGAAGAAACAGCTCTTATGGCATCGATCGAAGGTAAACGCGGTATGCCCCGCTCGCGCCCCCCCTTTCCGGCTCAATCCGGCTTATGGGGCAAGCCTACTACCATCAATAATGTAAAATCACTGGCTACTGTTCCTGTTATTATTTCTAAAGGTGCTGACTGGTATATCAATATCGGCACCGAAAAGAGTAAAGGAACTGCCGTTTTCGCTTTAACCGGAAAGATTGCTAATAGCGGTTTGGTTGAAGTACCTATGGGAATTACCCTGCGTGAAATAATCTATGAAATCGGCGGAGGGCTTATCGGCGGAAAGGATTTCAAGGCTGTTCAGACAGGAGGGCCATCGGGAGGATGTTTACCGGCATCTGCACTCGACTTACCGGTAGATTATGAACAATTGGCAGCCGCCGGTTCTATTATGGGCTCGGGCGGTATGATCGTTGCCGATACCGGAACCTGTATGGTCGATCTGGCTAGGTATTTTCTTTCTTTTACACAGGCTGAGTCCTGCGGCAAGTGCGTAATGTGCCGTGAAGGCACTCTTCAAATGTTAAAACTCCTGGAAGACATTACTAAAGGCAAAGGGAAACCGGAGGATATAGACCTGCTCTCAGAACTGGCAAAGGCTATTCAGGCAGGCTCTCTGTGCGCTCTTGGCGGAACCGCCCCCAATCCCGTGCTAACCACTATCAGGTATTTCAGAGATGAATACGAGGCACATATAAATGAAAAACGCTGCCCGGCGGCAGCCTGCAAGAGTCTTATAACATTCCACATACTGCCCGATAAATGCCAGGGCTGTGGAATCTGTGCCAGGGGCTGCCCTGTAAACGCTATTTCAGGTGATAAGAGAATGATATACGTTATCGATAATGATAAATGTATTAAGTGCGGCACCTGTTTGGATGTATGCCCCACGCGTTTTAATGCCGTTACAAAGGTCAGCGGCGAAAAACCATTGACACCTGAGAAACCCATTCCTGTAGGTAGCTGGCAAAAATCACGAACTGAGGAAATATAGTGAATACTATCACTTTAAATATCAACGGAAAAAATGTTCAGACTGAACAGGGCAAGACCGTTCTGGAGGCAGCGCTGGATGCGGGTATCTACATCCCCACCCTCTGCTACCACCCGGACCTAAGCCCCTTCGGCGGCTGCCGCTTATGTATTGTTCAGATTGACGGGGTACGCGGTTTACCGACCTCGTGTACCACCCCGGCTAAGGACGGCATGGTTGTTAATACCGAATCACCCGGAATAAAACAGGTACGCCGTATTGCCATGGAGCTTTTGCTTGCAGCCCATCCTGACGATTGCCTTGTATGCTCCCAGAACCTTAACTGCGAATTGCAGGCAATTACCCAGTACATGGGCATGGATAAGCACAGACTAAAATCTGCTGTTAAGACCATGCCGGTTAATTCGACCAATCCCCTGTTCGAACATGAATTAAATAAGTGTATCCTGTGCGGACGCTGTGTCAGGGCTTGCTATGAACTGCGTGGAGTGGGCATATTATCATTTATAAGTAGAGGTAAAGATACTTATATCGGCACTGCTTTTAATAAACCGCTGGTTGATGCCGGCTGCAAATTCTGCGGCGCCTGCATCGAGGTTTGTCCTACAGGTGCTTTAAGCGACAAGAATGGTATTTTAGAAAAAGGAAAGAGCAGAGACGCAGTGCTGGTTCCCTGCCGTAATACCTGCCCTGCAGGAATAGATATCCCTCGTTATGTGAGGTTTATTACTGAGAACAAATATGCTGAATCCCACGCTGTAATCAGGGAGAAAGTCCCGTTCCCCAGGTCGCTGGGATACGCCTGCAATCACCCCTGCGAAGAAGTATGCCGGCGTAAAGACGTTAACGAATATATCTCTATAAAAGGATTAAAGAGATTTGCTGCCGAAAATGATGATACAAATTGGGGCGACGATATTAAAAAAGCTCCGCCGACAGGTAAATGTGTTGCCGTAGTAGGTGCCGGGCCTGCCGGTTTAACCGCAGCTTTCTACCTTTCTAAACTGGGACACAAAGTTGTAGTTTTCGAAGCCCTGCCGGTTACCGGTGGAATGCTAAGAGTAGGCATCCCTGAATACCGCCTGCCCAAAGCGGTACTGGATGACGAGATCAATGAGATCCAGAAAGCCGGTTTCGAAATAAAGACCAGTACTAAGATCAAATCGATAGACGGCCTTTTTAAGCAGGGTTACGATGCCATTTACCTGGCTATCGGCGCCCACCGGGGAATTAAAATGGGGGTTGACGGCGAAGATACCCCTGGAGTTATAGACGCAATCACCTTCCTGAGAGAAGTCAGTTTGGGTAAAAACGTTAAAGCGGGTGAACGAGTTGCCGTCATCGGCGGAGGTAACGTGGCGACGGATGCCGCCCGTACAGCGCTTAGACTAGGCGCTAAAAATGTGGATATGATATACCGCCGCACACGAAAGGAAATGCCCGCCAGCGATGAGGAGATCGAAGGCTGTATCGAAGAAGGTATTAATATCATCTACCTGGCAGCGCCGGACAAGATATTGAAAGACGGAAATCTTATTAAGCTCCGGTGTCTCCGTATGAAACTGGGAGAGCCGGATGCCTCAGGCAGGCAGCGCCCAGTGTCTGTGGAAGGCAGTGAATTTACTAAGACCTATGACACTATCATTGCCGCCATAGGGCAGATGACTGTTATTCCGACTAGTTTTAATATAGAGACTGCCCACGGCAGCAGGCTTGCAGTAAGCAACGATAATGCCACTATAAAGGATGGGGTTTTTGGCGGCGGCGATGCCGTAAGCGGCCCGGCAACCATAATAGAGGCCATAGCTGCAGGAAGGCACGGCGCCGTTGCTATAGATAAATACCTGGGAGGTAAGGGTATTATAGATGAACAACTGGCTCCTGTTACTGAGTCAAAGGACTGGCTGGGATGCGGGAAAGGCTATGCCCTGCAACCCCGTGAGAAATTGCCCTGTATTTTGCCCAAAGAGAGATTGAATAATTTCGACATAGTAGAACACAATTACAGCGAAGAATCGGCACTTAAAGAGGCGAACCGCTGTCTGCAATGCGATTTAAGATTAAAGATTTCCTTCGTAAAACTCCCACCGAAAAGAGAGACGACTAAAAATCGCTCTTTCCCCTCATAATCATTAATTTTTGTTCTTATCAATCATGGTTATTAAGATGCTTTTTAATTAATCACCGCCGCTATGGTACGACAGGCTCACCATGCGCGGCTTGGTCAATCTATTTCCGCTCATCCTGAGCTTGTTGAAGGGTAAAAGAGTGGGAAATATCACCAACCAAGATTAATGAGAACCATTTTTTTATGCAGTTGGCTATTTCTGTTATAATATATATATAAGCCCACAAAAATAACTATATTAATTTAGTTTTATGTTTGTGTAATCTTGCTGTTTTTTGAGGTGATGATGAAAATAAATTGGAAAAGAACCATAATAGTTTATGCGGTTATAATTTTTATGGCTATATTCTTTTCTACTTTTATTCTCCCCGGCGATACAGAACCCGAAGAAATATTATTAAGCGAAGCTATTACTATGTCACAGGAGAATAAGATAGATCAGATAGTAATTGAAGACAGTATGCTGACAATTACAGATCAAAGCGGAATAAAATATATAACATATAAAGAACCCGGGATCAGTATTTATGAGATTGCAGGTTTTGACCTTGGAGGAGTTAAAGTAAGAGTAGAGGGAGCAACCGGAATAGACTGGGGCAGCCTTTTAATAAGTTTCCTGCCTTTGTTAATCTTCGGTTTCCTTATATTCTTCCTGTTAAGCCAGGCTAGAGGTGCCAATAATCAGGCCATGAATTTCGGCCGCTCCAAGGCCCGTATGTTATCGGTAAGTACTCCGACGGTAACCTTCGACGATGTTGCCGGTGTCGATGAAGCCAAGCAGGAATTGCGCGAAGTGGTGGATTTTCTAAAGTTCCGCGAGAAATTTCAGGCACTGGGAGCTCGTATACCTAAAGGTATCCTGCTGATAGGTCCTCCCGGCACTGGTAAAACCTTAATGGCTAAAGCCATTGCCGGTGAAGCAGGGGTTCCATTTTTCTCCATAAGCGGCAGCGAATTCGTAGAGATGTTCGTAGGCGTCGGCGCTTCGCGTGTACGGGACCTCTTCGACCAGGCAAAACGCAATTCCCCCTGCATAATTTTTATAGATGAAATAGACGCTGTCGGGCGTCAACGCGGCGCCGGTCTTGGCGGCGGACACGATGAAAGAGAACAGACTTTAAACCAGATACTGGTGGAGATGGATGGCTTCGATACAAATATCAGTGTTATCGTTATTGCAGCTACCAACCGCCCGGATATTCTGGATGAAGCATTACTGAGACCCGGACGTTTTGACCGCAGGATAGCCCTTGACCGCCCGGATATAGTAGGCAGAACAGCCATTCTAAAGATACATAGTAAAGGAAAGCCTCTGGATGAAACGGCCGACCTGGAATCTCTGGCGAAGCAGACAGTCGGATTTAGCGGCGCCGACCTTGCTAACCTGGTCAACGAAGCGGCGATTCTTGCTGCCAGACGGGCCAAAAAAGCTGTCGGTATGGCAGAACTGGAAGAGTCTATAGACCGGGTTATTGCCGGACCTGAAAGGAAGAGCCGTAAAATCAGCCCCAAGGAAAAGGAAATTACGGCTTACCACGAAGCTGGGCATGCGCTGGTTGCCAGACTGTCTCCCAATGCCGATCCTGTACACAAGATTTCTATAGTCGCCAGGGGAATGAGCCTGGGGCATACCCGACAACTGCCTACGGAAGACCGCTACCTGATGACCCGCTCACAATTTCAGGATGTACTTGCCACTCTGCTAGGTGGACGTATTGCCGAAGAAATTACTTTTGGAGAGATCAGCACCGGAGCGTCCGATGATATACGCCGGGCAACCGCTGTGGCACATAAAATGATAACCGATTATGGAATGAGCGATAAACTGGGAACTCGAACCTTTGGAAATAAACAGGAAATGGTTTTCCTGGGACGTGAAATTTCAGAGCAGAGGGATTACGGCGATGACATTGCTAATATTATCGATGAAGAAGTCCACAATATTGTGCAAACGGCTTATGACACCGCCAGAGACATATTGATGAATAATAAAGACAGACTGGGACATATCGCCCAGAGACTTATAATAAAGGAAACTATAGAATCCGTTGAACTTGATAAGTTATTTACCGAACCGGTAAATGCTATTGATACTACTAAAGATGACACTCCGGTTACGAAACCCGTAATAGATATAAAACCGGCAATAACTCCAAATGGAAAGACTAGAAAAAGTAAAGTTTCAGGGTTAGTAAACCAGCCTAAACAGGCACCGGGCACGGCTTAAATACTTTAAGGAGTGGTGTATAAATGGTAGAAATAACTAAAAATGTTATATCTATTTCAGATGTGATAAACGGCGTCAGGAACGACAGCAGTGGTGGCATTATCACATACATAGGACTTATTCGCGATAATTCCTATGATAAAGATGTCGTTTCGGTAGAATACAGCGATGTTGATGGAAATGCTGAATCAAAGCTCCAGAAGATTGTCGATTCTGCTAAGGGGAAATGGCCCGTAAACGATATGGCTATTGTTCATCGCGTCGGCAAGCTGAACGTGGGTGATAATAACGTGGTCATTGCCGTTTCTACCGGGCACAGGCAGGAAGGTTTTGCCGCCTGTCAGTACGCTATAGATAAATTCAAGGAAGAATTGCCTACCACAAAGAAGGAAACCTACGTGGATGGGACATGTTCCGATTACATGCCTAAATAATAGTTTTAAGGTCTACTTATTGCGTTTAACTACGCCGGTAAGTCTATCCTTAACCAGCGAATAAACCTGTTTTATATCCACGCCGATATCTCCTATCTTGCCAATTATTAGCTTTCTTATCTTCCCAAACGTCCGCTTTCCTCAGCCACCACTTCATCATCCAGCTTGGTAAACAGCGGTTCGGGGGGTAACAATTTCTGCCCCGGTGACGGCAGGCGCAATTGCCAGCCATCGTCTTCGACCTTTCCCTCGAAACCCAGGTACTCGTGGAGTTTTTGGGAGCTAAAAGGAAGGAAGGGATATAATGCAGTCCTGAGACCCGAAATCACGGTTAAAGCAACATATAAGGTAACAGACGCCGCTTGCCTGTCTTGCTTGATCATCTTCCAGGGTGATTTCTCCTCCAGGTAACGGTTGGCTTCCTGAGCCAGCGACATAGCCACTCTTATTGCTTCCTTGAAATGACATTCTGAGATAAGATCTCCCATAGTGAACAGGGTTTCTTCCGTTTTCTTAAGCAATACCTGGTTATTTTCATCTATATCTAACGGGTCGGGAACGCATCCGTCGAAACTGCGATAGACAAAGGTAAGGACACGCTGCACCAGATTGCCATAGGTGGCAACCAGTTCATCGTTATTGCGGCGGACGAATTCCCTCCAGGAAAAATCGGTATCACTTGTTTCCGGCATATTTATGGACAATAGATAGCGTAAAGGGTCAGGATCATAGCGGGAAAGATAATCCGGCACCCAGACCGCCCAGTTCAAACTGCTGGACAGTTTTTTGCCCTCGATAGTGAGATACTCGTTAGCCGGCACATCATACGGCAGATTAAGCCCGCCGTAGCCCATAAGCATTGCAGGCCAGATGATGGTATGAAACGGTATATTATCCTTGCCTATAAAGTAATAGTTTTTTACATCGCCCTGCCAGAACTCACGCCATTTCTCAGGATTACCGGTGGATTTAGCCCATTCCTTGGAGGCCGAGAGATAGCCGATAACGGCTTCGAACCAGACATAGAGGCATTTTCCTTCGTAACCCTCGATAGGTAAAGGGATACC
>JAQTVR010000046.1 GCA_028706995.1 Dehalococcoidales bacterium | reverse complement strand
ATGCTGTGCTATCTCATTCTTGCGGAGTTCTAGTTGCCTGTTGTTGGCATTGATATACTCTTCTAGTTGTGCCAGTTGTTGTCGCTGATTTTCGAGGGTTTGTTTTGTCTGTCTCAGCCGGTTGAGCTTGTCTTCGCGTTCAGCGGTTTGTTTCTCCACATCATCGAGGATTTTCTGAGCCTGCTTGAATTCAGCTTCTAATTCCTCTTTATTAGAAAGCTCCAGCAGGATATCGCGGATAGTATTCTCTAGCCGGGTTTTTTCAGCTTGTTTGTCTCTGGCCATCTGCCTGGCTTTTTCTTCCAACCTGTCGTACAGGTCCAATCCCAGTATATTAGCCAGCACTTCTTTGCGTTTGGCCGGTTGTTGACGGGTGAACTCATCTGCATGCCCCTGGCGTAGCAGAGCGGAGTTGATGAATGTATCATAGTCCATATTAAGTATTCGGATAATTTTATCCTGTGTTTGAGTTATTCTATCGCCGGATATAACTTTATAGCCGTCATCGCTGGCTATCATCAGGTCGAGGCTGCTCTGCCCCGAGCCGGTGGTCTTTTTTGGTCTGGCATGTTTGCGGATAATGCGATACTGCTGCTGTAATACACTGAAATCGAATTCGACCTCGGTTTCGGTTTCGCCGAGATGAATAAGGTCGTCATCGCTCTTAGTGCGGGTTTTCCCCCACAACGCCCAGGTGATCGAATCTACAATGGCGGATTTGCCGCTGCCGTTATCGCCGCAGATACAGGCGGTGCGGATGCCTTCGAAAGACAAGACCGGCATGTCTCCACGGTAGGGCATAAAATTGCGTATCTTTAATCTGACTGGAATCATTTGAGATTATTTTAGCATAGTTGGGGGAATAAATTATCTATACTTCCCGTATAGTCAAACTAGGAAAGATTTTTATTTATTTCATCCAGTTCCTCTTTTGAAACCTCACCCTTTGTATAATGTTCTTTGGCAATATCGAGGGGATTCCGAATATCTCCCTCCTGAAAAGACATTACATAATATATTAATTATTCTAAATAATCTTTCAACCTGCGGCTGCGGGTGGGGTGGCGCAGTTTTCGTAGTGCCTTGGCTTCTATCTGTCGGATTCTTTCCCTGGTAACGTTAAACTCACGTCCGACCTCTTCCAGCGTTCGACTGCGGCCGTCTTCAAGCCCGAATCTTAATTGTAACACCCTGCGCTCGCGGGGGGTGAGGCTATCCAGCACGTCCTCTATCTGCTCTTTCAAAAGCTGGCGGGAAGCGGCATCAGGTGGGGGCAAGGCATTCTGGTCTTCTATAAAATCTCCCAGGTGGCTGTCCTCCTCTTCGCCTATAGGGGCTTCAAGCGAGATGGGGAGTTGGGATACTTTAATTATCTCCCTTACCTTTTCGGGGGATATCTCCAGTTCGTCGCCTATTTCTTTTGGGGTAGGCTCACGCCCCAGTTCCTGTGAAAGTTGGCGACTGACGCTGAGTAATTTATTTATGGTTTCTACCATGTGGACCGGAATGCGAATAGTGCGCGCTTGATCAGCGATAGCACGTGTGATCGCCTGGCGTATCCACCATGTAGCATAGGTGCTGAACTTAAAACCGCGATGATGGTCGAACTTTTCGACGGCTCTAATAAGACCCATATTCCCTTCCTGGAGCAGGTCCAGAAGCGGCATTCCGCGGCCGATATGCTTTTTAGCGACACTGACAACCAGTCTAAGGTTAGCTTCTATAAGGTGTTTTTCCGATTTTTCCGATTCGCGTGTGAGTTCATCTATATAAGACTGGAATTTTTCATTATAAATGCTTATCCTATTAATAAAAACTGCATTTTCGGTCAGCTTCTCGATCTCACTTAATTTTATATTGTCATCAATAGCATTCAGGAGATCTTTGGGCAGGAGGGTTATATTAAGATACAGGTTTATAATAGCCTGTTCTATATCCGATACCGGTTGCTCGGTTTTCAAAGAGATGTTTTGGGTTAGTCGCTGGTCTATTTCATTGGAGATATATTTCATCAATACAGGATTTGCGGTATCTTCCTTGAAATTCCTACCCGGTCTTATTCCGATTTCTTCCTGCAACAACCTCAGAATGGGCGCTAGTTTTGCCAAATCCCTGAGCATACAAAGCATTATTTCTATTGCCGAAGGCAATCTTCCGCTTTTGGATAGACAACTTTCCTTTATTTCTTTAATACGTTTGCCGGACTCCATTTTCTGCGCCAGTATTTTTTCATCTTCAGCGGTAAGCAATAGCACCCTACCGATTTCATGTAAATACATGCGAACGGGGTCGTCGACGATGCCGGGTTCATCTCCATGGTCTATTAATGCTAATTTAGCATCATGTTCCTGTGAAATATCTTCTTCCTCCAGATCTTCCTTGGAAGGATTAAACTCGTCATCGGACATATCTTGCGGTTCAAACCCTTCTTCCGGATTATCTTCCGCTTCTTCGGAAACATCCTCTTCTTTAGCGGCGACCGGTTCCGTTTCATCTTCAAGATCGATATCCATGCTTTTATTAGATTTCTCTGTTTTTTTGTTTATCAGTGTATTTTCGTCCTTCATTGCTATCTCCTCCATGCAACCCCCCCGTAGACTTTTTCGAAAAGACCTCTCTCAATTGAGCGCTGCCCTCTATGCCCTGTTCCTCCAGCTTGGTAAGCCCGGCAATACTGCCTTTCGACGCCGCTTCAGTGGCAAAAATCACTTCCCGCTTCAATTCAAGACTTCGAAGGCATTTTTCATGCAGGCGCAACGTACATACTGCCATTTTTTCCTCTAATTTATCGGAAGGCACTTCTTTATTTATCAACTTATCAAGGTACTCCCAGATTGTATAATCCAGGCTGTTTTTTATCAAATTCAAATCATCATTGTGACTGAGCGCAATGAATATCTCGCGGTTTTCGCTGTTTTCAAAATATTCGGCCTCCAATTTATTCTTGAAAGATCTTAGTTTGGGAAATTGTAATAATAATGCCAGGCAGTACTCTTCAAGTGGTTGTGAAAAAACCGGGTGAATACAAGTAGATATAACTTTTCCCTCCGAGTTTTTACTATCGCGTATATTATATTTATCCTTGATATTTTTACTAGCAGATAATAGATTATTTTCGTTAATGTTAGTTAGTACTGATAGTTTATGAAAATACAAGCCTTGGCGTACAGGGTCGGTTATTTTACCTATAATTTCCAAAAGTTTATTTGCAGCTAATATTCTATTACTATCAATATTCAAATCTAGCTTTGACGTTATTATATCAAAGGTATAATCAATTACAGGTATTGCCTGTTCAATCAATTTCTGCCACGTATCTTTGTCGCTGCGTATGACATCGTCGGGGTCTTTTCCTGCGGGCAGTATGACGACCCTTATCTCGTTGCCGATCAAATTCTCATAACTTACACAACGTAACATGGACTCTTCACCTGCAGTATCGGAATCCATTGCCAAGATCAGATTCCTGGTCAGTTTTTTCAAAGTATTAATTTGCTTTTCTGTTATAGCAGTCCCCATAGAAGCCACCACGTTGGGAAAACCGGATTGGTGGGCAATAATAACGTCCATATATCCTTCAACCAGTATTGCAAGATCCAGTTTACGAATAAAAGAGGCGGCAAGATTAATACCGTAAAGGCTTCCGCTTTTATCGAAAATAGGGGTTTGCGGTGAATTAATGTACTTGGGTTGTCCTTCTTCAAAAGCACGGGCCCCAAATCCGCAAAATTTGCCTTTTATATCAAGTATGGGGAACATCAGGCGGTTACGGAAAATATCATGTGAATCCAGCATCTCTCCTTTAGTTAACACTCCTGCCTGGATAAGCTCGCTATCGAAATATCCTTTTTCCAGCAGGTATATTTTCAGAGCATCTCTGCTATTTAAGCTGTATCCGAGTTGAAAATCGATAATCGATTTTTCGATTAGCCCTCTTTTTGTAGCGTAGATTTTGGCTTTTTCACCGGAAGCAGTGTTAAGAAATATATTGTAAAAGTACTGAGCGGCAGCCAGGTTGATCTGGTAAAGCTTTTCGTACTTTTCCTTATCTTCCCTGTGATCGACGTTAGATGGCACCGGTATCCCGGCTTTTTCCGCAAGTAAACGAAGGCTATCACCGAAGCCTATATTTTGTTGTTTCATTAAGAACGAAAAAACATCTCCACCTGTATTGCAGGCGCCGAAACAGTGCCATGTTTGCTGCTCAGGATATATAAAGAAGGATCCGTGCTTTTCACTATGAAAAGGGCATAACCCCTTGAGGTTTTTACCGGCTTTTGTCAGCTTGGTATACTGGCTGATAATCTCAATAATATCCGTTTTTTGTTTTACTTCGTCAATAATGCTCATATACTACTTAATTATACTATAACTGATTTTGTCTGTCCGATTTTATCTATTAGATTCAATACTGTTTATTAATTAGAATTAAAAAATTCATGGTCAGGAATATAACGTGTGTTTATCATATAATCGTGCCTAATTATCTGTCGGCGAAAGTTTTTTCGCCAGGTTTATAGCGTATTGATCGGTCATTCCTGCGATATAATCGACAACGCGTATTTTTATTTCGTCGCTGTAGCGTATATATTCAGGCGGTAATTCATCCGGGTGTAAGCTAAAATATTCATAAAGACTGCGTACTACCTTTCGAGCCATGTCGGATTTGTGTTGCCTGGATTGCAGTTTATACACACTTTCGAAAAGGAATAATCTCAATGTGTTGGTAGCTTCTAATATCTCAGGACTCATTTTTATTGCCGGCTTGATTTTTGTGCCTTCCAAACCTGTTGCTGCCCATGATGTTTCGATTATATCGCAAACCATTGTATTTATGCGCTCGCCGTGTGACCTCCCCAGTATTTCCATGGTTGACGGGGGGAGATCTTCTTCGGTGATTACGCCGGCTCTTATGGCGTCCCCTATATCATGATTAATGTAAGCAATGATATCGGAAATTTTACAGATTTCACCCTCCAGCGTTGCAACCTCTCCCCAGTTCTCGCCATACATATTATCTTCCGGTTTAGAATGATTCAATATGCCGTCTCTTACCTCCCATGTAAGATTCAAACCTTTGCCATCATTCTCGAGGATATCCACAACCCGCAGGCTCTGTTTATTGTGTCTGAATCCGCCATGGCACAGATCATTCAGAACGTCTTCACCTATATGCCCGAAAGGCGTATGACCGAGGTCATGTCCCAGGCTGATAGCTTCCACCAGATCTTCATTCAAGTTCAACGACCGGGCGATTGTCCTTGCCAGTTGAGAAACCTCAAGTGTATGGGTCAAACGTGTTATGTAATGGTCACCCAGCGGCGCAATAAAAACTTGAGTCTTGTGTTTTAAACGGCGAAAGGCTTTACTGTGAATAATCCTGTCACGGTCACGCTGGAAAGCAGTGCGTATCGCACAGGGTTCTTCGTCCCTAAACCTGCCCTTAGACAAACGACTTTGAGCTGCAAACAGAGAGAGCTGCAGCTCTTTTTCTTCAATTCGTTCTCGGATATTTAGCCGTTGAATCATTAACGATTAAGTTTGGCTTCTGCCTTGGCTATAATCTCACGGGTTGTGCCTATCATATCGGGGCTTACCGAGATTGAGGTGATTCCCCATGATACCAGTTTCTCGGTGAGTTCCGGATATACAGAGGGCGCCTGTCCGCAGATGGAGGCAGTAACACCCATGCTTTTAGCCACTGTGATGGCTCTTTCCAGTGCAATCATTACGGCTTCATTGCGTTCGTCGAATGTCGAAGCCAGTCTGGCGCTATCCCTATCAACACCCAGTATTAGCTGGGTCAAATCATTACTTCCTATGGAAATACCGTCGATACCAACGCTTAGGAATTTTTCCATGAGAAAAATATTGGAAGGAACTTCGACCATCATCCATAGTTTGAAGTCTTCGGAACGTATCAATCCTTCCTGCTCAAGAATAGCTTTCGTGCGTTTAAGCTCTTCGACTGTGCGGACAAAGGGAATCATGACATGCAGGTTTTTATACTGCTTTCTAACCCGCTTGATAGCTTCTGTTTCAAGTTTGAAAGAATCGATATCAGTTACATATCGTGAAGCTCCTCTGTAGCCTATCATCGGATTTTCTTCCGATTCTTCGAAGTCGCTCCCTCCGATTAGGTCACGATATTCATTGGTTTTAAAATCCGTAGTCCTGTAGATAACGGGGCGTGGATAAAAAGCCTTGGCGAACGCATGAAGCCCATCATATAGCTTATCGACAAATTCGTTGCCTTTATTCTGTTTCAGCATGTAACATGGGTGCTCGCCGATTTGGGCTACTATAAATTCAGCCCTTAATAGACCGACACCATCGACATTACGTGCGGCAATCATATCCGCCAGTTCGGGTTGAGCCAGATTTACATAAACCTTAGTCTTAGTAACTATAGATTCTCTCAGTATGTTGCTTATCTGTGTGGTGGTTATTCTGCGGGCGACCTTGCCACTGTAAACCTTGCCTTTTGAACCGTCGACCGTGATAATTTTCCTATCGATAAGAGTTTTAGTTGCCTGATCGGTACCCACAACGCATGGGATACCGAGTTCTCTGCTGACAATAGCTGCGTGAGCAGTGCGTCCGCCTCTATCGGTAACAATGGCGGCGGCTTTCTTCATTGCCGGGACAAAATCCGGCGTGGTCATCTCGGTAACCAGAATATCACCAAGATGTACCCTGTCTAATTGTGATGCTTGATAGATTATTTTAACGGGACCTGAGGCCAGACCGGGGCTGGCAGCCACTCCGTGAAGAAGTACTGGCGCATTAATTTCCGGTTCTTCTTCTATGGATTCTTTGATAGTGGTTACCGGACGGGTTTGAACAATAAAATATCTTCCATTTTCTTTAGCCCATTCGATATCCTGTGGGAAATTATAATGGTCTTCAATCTGTTTACCTATTTTTGAAAGCTGTATTATTTCCTCGTCGGATAGCTTGGGAAGTTCCTGCTGGGATATATCTACCGGTTGCCATGTATTGGATTCCTTGCTACTTGAGCCCAGATTCCGTGAAAGTTGGTGTTTCTGGCAGCTTACTCTTTTGGAAACAATAGAAAAATTTTCTTTATCTACTATATATAAATCAGGGGTTACCTCTCCAGAGACTAACCCCTCACCTAAACCATATATGGCTTCGATAACAATTTGCTTTGTGTTACTGGTAACCGGTTCTACAGTGAAGAGAACACCGGAGGTTACTGAAGCTAACATCCTCTGGACAGGTACAGCAATGCCGACTTTGAAATGGTCGAAACCCTGTTGTACTCTATAAAAAATAGCTCTTGGCTCGAAAAGTGATGCCCAGCATTTTAAAACTGCAGTAACTACTTCATCAGAGCCTTCAATATTAAGGAAAGTACTTTGCTGCCCGGCAAAAGATGCCTCAGGGAGATCTTCGGCAGTGGCTGAAGATCGAACTGCCACAGGTCCTTCACCGAGTTGTTTATAGGCTTCTTTTATATTAACAGCTAATTCCGGCATAATAGGCGAGTCTAAAATCATTTGTTTTATCATGGTTGAGACGCGTTGCAACTGTTTGGTATCCTCTATATCAAGAGATTCCAGCAAATTTTTTATATCATCGGTAATGTCAGATTTCTTTAAAAAATTATAATACGCATCAACAGATACAACAAAACCAGGAGGGACGGGTATGTTTGCTCTTGTCATTTCTCCAAGATTGGCACCTTTACCACCTACAATAGCGACATCCTCCTTGGAAATGTCTTTGAACCAAATTATAGTGTCAGGCATGTTTTGAACTCTCCTTCTAAGGTAAGTTTGTGTAAAGCGCCACTATTATACCATAATGTAAGCATTATGCTACAAAAAGTAAATCCGGTTCCCTTGACAGTTTTAGAAAACAAGGGGTAGAATTAACTATACTGATAACTGAGCAGGAGGGGTGCTTTTATGGTAGAGATGACGATAGATAGTGTGCGTATTGGGCTTATGAACCGTCAAATGGAATATCAGTATGTAGTTCTTTTGAAAGAAAAAACAGCCGAAAGGTTTTTACCTATTTTTATCGGGCCGGCGGAAGCGAAAGCCATACTTATAAAGCTAAAAGGAGAAAGCGTTCCCAGGCCTCTAACCCATGACCTTTTGCAGAAGGTTCTAGTTACGTTGGGTGCTTCTATAGACTCAGTGGTAGTAAGCGATCTTAAAAGCGATATTTTTTATGCTAAAATAATTCTTAATATAGA
>JAQTVR010000045.1 GCA_028706995.1 Dehalococcoidales bacterium | reverse complement strand
CCTAGGAGCCTGTCCGAGTAATAGCTTCAGTCGGGCATAACAGGTTATAATTAGGACAAGTTTTAACGAGGAGGCGGCTGTGAGCAAGACCTTTCGTTCCTATGAACCCGATCAGATATTTCTCATGCCGATATCGATGCAAGAATGGCTACCCGACGACCACCTGGCCTACTTTATCTCTGACGTAGTAGATCATCTCAACCTCTCAGCAATAACGGAACGGTACGCTTGTGAAGAACGTGGGTATCCGCCCTATCACCCGGCCATGATGGTAAAGGTACTGCTTTACGCTTACTGCATTGGGGTAGCTTCGTCACGGAAGATAGAGAAACATCTTTGTGAAGATATCGCCTTCCGGGTACTTGCTGCGAACAACACTCCAGACTTCCGTACTATCTCTGATTTTCGCAAAGACCATTTGAAAGCCCTGGCCGGGCTATTCCTACAGGAATTGAAGTTATGTAGGAAGGCGGGACTGGTAAAGTTGGGACATGTGGCTCTTGATGGGACCAAGATCAAAGCCAACGCATCAAAGCATAAGGCAATGAGTTACAAGAGGATGAAAGAGGAAGAAGCACGTCTTGAGACAGAGGTAGCGGAGTTGCTTAAGATGGCAGAGACGGTAGACGAAGAGGAAGACCAGCGGTACGGCAAAGATAAAATGGGCGATGAATTACCTAAGGAACTGGCGTTCAGGGAGAGCCGTCTAAAAAAGATAAAGGAAGCCAAGGCAGCCCTGGAAGCTGAGGCCCGGTTGGCAGCCGAAAAAGAACCCGCGAAAGGTGAAGAAGAGGTGATGCCGCCGGATAAGGCACAGAGGAACTTCACCGATCCTGACTCCCATATCATGCCTGCCCCCGGAGGCAAACATTTCATCCAGGCATATAACGCCCAAGCCGCCGTCGATAGTGCTAACCAGGTAATAGTGGCGGCTGAAGTCACAAATAAGCCCACAGACAGGGGACAGTCTGAACCGATGATGGAAATCGTGAAGATCAATACAGGTCAGTTACCACGTCAAATGTCAGCCGATGCCGGATACTTCTCCAGCAATGCCGTTAAGAATCTCACCGCCCTTGGGATAGATGTCTACATGCCACCCGATAAGATAGGCCATAGATTTACTCTTCCGCCTGCTCCCCGAGGGCGAATACCGAAATGTCTCCCAATAGTGGACAGGATGCGACGGAAACTGAGGACAAAGAAGGGGAAAGAGCGTTATGGGCTGAGAAAAGAGTTGCCCGAACCGGTTTTCGGCCAGATCAAGCAAATACGAGGATTCGATCAGTTTCTGTTGAGGGGATCGGATAAGGTGAGCAGCGAATGGAAGGTCATCTGCACAGGCCACAATATGCTCAAGCTATTCAAAGCATATCGACAGGGTCTGTTTGACAGGAACATCCTGGCGGTTACCGTGCCGGTATAGTGACACCCGGCGCCTATGCTTATCGATTCCACCATCTGTTTTCGTAAAACCGTATCTTTATTATCCCCAACCATAACCCTCATCCATGTTAACCTATGGCAAGCCATCCGTTACTCGGACACACTCCTAGTAGTTTTTCCACAGGTAGCGGCGCCAAGAATCTGCACTCTTCACCCAGCGCCACTTCTATGAGTCCATACGGCTTAGAGTGATCCGATGCAATCTTGGCTACCACCTTGGAACTGGCGATGGCTGTGAACGGTCTTGTTCTGCCGCCATGATTATTGCCTGTTTTATCATAGCTTTTCTCCTAGAATATCCTGCTGTCAGGGGCGATATTGCCCCTGGCTATTGCACCGGGACCGATGGTGGTATTATCCCCTATCGTAGTGCCTGCATCGATACAAGAGTTGATGCCGGTCAAAACATTGTCTCCGATCAGGGCGCCCAGTTTGCGTCTTTTGGTACCGGGGACATTTTTATTATCGAACCTCAGGTTTGCTATCTTGGTTCCCGCACCCAGGTTGCAGTTCTCGCCGATCACACTATCGCCGACATAGTTATGGTGGGGCACCTTGGTGCCGCGCATTATTATCGAGTTCTTGATCTCTACCGACGAACCGATATGGCAGTTGTCCTCGATGGCGGTCGCCGGCCTTATGAAGCAGTTGGGGCCAATATCGCAATTGCTGCCGATTATTACAGGCCCGACGATATAGCTGCCGGAACGTATTATCGTACCTTTACCGATGGTATAGGGACCTTCAATAGTGACATTTTTCTCTATTATACCGTGGTTTGTGTCTTCTTGGGGTATAAATATTTTATTGGCATCTATCAAATCCCATGGATAGGTGACGCTGATCCATGATTCCAGCTTTTGAATGCCGATTTGTTCCCCTTGATTAATTAAAAGCTGCAAAGAATCGGTTAATTCGTATTCTCCCCTTAATGATAAAGGGGTCTTTGCAATGGCATCAAAAATTGTTGATGTCAGACGGTAAAAGCCAGCATTTGCCAAATTTGTTGGTGGAGATTCCGTCTTTTCATGGATACGGATTACCTTACCGTCACTTACTTCTACCGCTCCCATTCCTTGTAGATCGTCTACGTCTATTCCAGTCAAGGCTGACCCGGTGCCGTCAGCAAGCTTGAATAAGTCCTTATGACTTGCCAGAACATCCCCGTTCATTACAAGGAAACAATCGCCCATCAGATCGTTAACTTTTCCAAGTGCATCGGCCGTTCCACGTGGGTGTCGCTGAAGCCTGTACTCAATTCGCACTCCCCATTTTCTACCATCCATGAAATAATCTCTCACCACGTAGTCCTTGTACCCCACAACGAATACAAAATCCGAAATTCCGGCTAACCTGCTAGCTATCAGGAGATGCTCGATTAAAGGTTTATTTGCTATTCGGAGCATCACTTTAGGGCGAGCACAGGTCAAAGGATACATACGGTTGCCTTCTCCCGCAGCAAGAATAACAGCTTTCATTCTCTTATTGACTCCATTATAAAATTCTCAACTTTTTCGTAAACATATTGCGCTCTTTCTTCCGTTTTTGCTTCGACTGTCAATCTTATCATTGGTTCTGTACCTGATTTTCGAATTAGAACCCATCCATCATTCAATATAAACTTAAGCCCGTCAAACTTTTGAACAGATATCGGGTTTAATATAGCAATTAGATCCAGCTCTATCTTTTCTAAGACGACTTTACCTGCAAAGCTGCTGCGGTAGATTGGATACTTTCTTAAATTATCCACGAGAATAGATAACTTCTTCCCGTTAGCTATTTCTACCAATAGTGCAGCTGCGTAGATTCCATCGGGGCAGAGCGAACTTCGGGGGAATATCCATGCGCCGGATGGTTCACCACCGAAATCGCCACCTGTTCTAAATGCTTCGCATACATTATTGTCTCCAACTGCAGTTCGCAATACTGAAATACCTAGATCATCAATTCCCATGGAGGCATCTACATTGGTGACTATCTTCTGTGCTCCAAGTTCCTTTGTAAAAATGGAAAGTAATAAATCTCCACTGACAAATCAACCTAAATCGTCAACTGCCATGACTCTATCGGCATCGCCATCGTGAGCAAGCCCCAAGTTAGCGTTGAGTTCCTTAATCATACGTTTAAGTTCAAGAAGATTCTCCTCGACAGGTTCAGAGGGGCGAGGAAAGAAACCTGTGGGCGTACCGTTAAGCACATGAACTTCGCAACCCATTCTGTCTAACAATCTGGGGGTAATTGCTGTAGCAGAACCGCCGCCACAGTCTACAACAACGCGTATACTGCAATCGGATTGGAAGTGACGGAGGATATGCTCGATATGTTGATCTACCGCGTTATGTTTGTATTGAATGTTTTGAAACATGTCCCATGAAGTTGTCGAAAGAGACGTAGCATATACGTTGTTTTCTACGTATTGTCGTTGCTCTGAATTGAATGGTGACCCATCAGGATTTAGCAGTTTAATACCATTGTACTCTGGAGGATTGTGAGATGCTGTCACCATCACGGCACATTCGTAGTTTTTGGCTGCGATTGCCAGTGTTGGAGTCGGTAAAATTCCTGCATCATCTGTTTTAGCTCCAGCAGCCGTCAAACCGGCAAATAATGCGTTTTTTATTGCTGGACTGGAAGTTCTTGTGTCTGATCCAACGATTATCCGGTGGTACCGTTGACCTAAAGCTAACCCAGTCTTCTGGGCTACATCTAATAGAGTAGCATCTGCTAGTCGCCGTATGCCTGATGTACCGAAAAGCTTCATAAGTCTAATATTAGTGGTTGGCCATATGCCTGTCAATAAGGCGGCTATCATTGGTAATTTATTTTAATTGCAAATGAATAGTAATAGCGATATTATTAACTTATTAAATCCATATAGGAGGGAAAACAATTGAGTATTTGTAAATCTGGTATTCCATTAGTTGTCGCAGTCATAGGGATAGTATGTATTGTCGCTGGAACAATGTTTATCATGCAGGCTAACTCCAAACAACAGGAGATTGCTGGCGAAATAGCTCCGTTGACAATAGAACAGGTAGATGCAAAATACGAAGCAGTCAAGGCAGCCCAAATAACTTATGCAACGGCTGAAGAACCGAAAATACAGGCTGGCCAGGCAGCTCCCAGCGTAATGTATGACTACTTATCCGCCCAGAGGGCGTTGCTGGGGTTAGCTAAGTCAAATCTAGATGTTGTTGAGTTTGTTAGGTATATCGGGATATTAAATATAATAATCGGAGTAGGTTTTCTTTTCGTTTTTGCTGGATTGTGTAGAAGAAACCAGTGTAACGCATAAAACAATAGATAAAAGAGCGGTATAAATAACCGCCATCGTTTATTGAAAAATAGCGAATTATAAAAATATTTTAAAAGCTGGAATGGTAGTATATTTCAAAGTAACGCTGGTAAAGCCAGCCGATATAGCTCTATGTGAAGATATCGCCTTCCGGGTACTTGCTGCTAACAACACTCCTGACTTCCGCACTATCTCTGATTTCCGCAAAGACCATCTGAGGGCTTTGGCCGGGCTATTTCTGCTTACCAATACCGGTAGATAAAAAGAAGCAGTTGGTGGGAGTTATGCCTATTGATACCCTAAGTGGAGCCGAGGGGGTTCGAACCCCTTACCTCCTGAATGCAAATCAGGCGTTCTCCCAACTGAACTACGGCCCCAATAGTATTTAGTATTATAGCAATGCTTATAACTTTTTAGCAATTCGAAGGGAAATCAATTTGCTAGAATCAAGCGGCTAAAAGCTTCTTGATCCCGAGCAGGGCATCGATACCGGCAAACTCGCCTTCAAGGATACACTTATCAGCCTTACCAAAATCAGTGAAATTAATACCGGCAAGACGCGGTTCGATCAGTATATCCGCTTTATTAAGGCTGGCATCGGTTACCTGCGAATTGATAGTATTGATGAATTTCATAATAATATTATACATATTGGGGCTTTTTGTCGATGGAGCACTTTGTAATTCCGTCTCATCGATATATATGCGTTGCATTAAATTACTCATTCGAGGCGTCACATTAACAGCAATAGTAATATCGGCGCCCATATTTTTAACTATATCCACTGGAACCTGGTCCACCAGACCTCCGTCGACAAGGTACCTGCCCTTGTACTTCGAAGCGGTAAATAGAATGGGGACCGAAATACTGGCTCTGACCGCCTCTAAGACCGAACCTTTGTTTATTATTATCTCTTCTCCGGTCATTATATCGGTAGCAGTGCAGGCAAAAGGTATTTTCAAATCGGAGAAATCTACGTCTCCGATTACAGATTTTAGTAACTCCTTGATCTTTCTACCTGCGATGAATCCGGTTTTAGATATAGAGAGGTCGACCAATTTCATTCTTTGAAGCCAGTCCATTTTCAAAACCAGTTTTTTTATCTCGACGGCAGTTTTTCCCTGTGTAAAGAGCGCTCCGACAATAGAACCAGTGCTGGTGCCGGCAATCATGTCGATAGGGATGTGTTCTTTCTCCAGTATTTCCAGGACACCGATATGGGCAAAGCCCCTGGCAGCCCCGCCACCCAGGGCAAGACCAACCTTTTTCCTGTTCGAATTATAACCTGAGGTTTTTACCATAGCTCTTCTATATCCCTTTTTGCCTGCCTGGAGTCGTTGGTGTTATCAGAAAAGCCTTTATATGACTCGGCGCTGCCGTATTCACGCGGTTGGAAGGCTACCGGCATAGGCACAGCATGACCGAATATAAGCGCCTGCTGTTTTGCCGACAGCTTTGCCAGCACTGACTTAAGCTCATTTTTACCTGATACTCCCGATAAAACGCTATCCCTGTCACGCTCGTTATCCAGAAGGCAGGTTATCTTGGTGCCCATTTGCGACATGATATCTTCATCGATACCACTGGGGCGTTGGTCTATTACCAGCAGGGTAACGTTATACTTACGCATTTCACGTGCTATTATACCGAAGATTGTCTGATCGGCAACCTCGGGGTTGAGGAATTTGTGAGCTTCTTCTATTGTAATAACCAGTGGGGTGGGAGATTCCCCTGCGCCGCCCAGTGCTTTTTCCGTCTTTTCACGGTATTGCGAATAAATACGGCGGGTAAGAAGGTTGGCTACCAGTATATAGGCGGTAATATCCGTATATCTGCCGAATTCCAGCACGACGTTTAACCCGCGGTTTAAATATTCGATAACCTGGTGCACTGCATTCTGGTCCGTACGGCGTTCTATAAAAGGAAGCCGCTTGATTGTATTAAGCCCTCTTTGCAGGTTCTGGAAAGTGCTATCATGTATGTTCATCTTACTTAAGAGCTCTTTGGTCTCCTCGGAGTCTTCGAGCTCGGATGTGCGTATGAACCAGTCTTTACCGAACTCGCGGCGCATCTGATAGATGGCTTCGATCGCCGGCTCTGTCAGATTCAAAGTCTGTCGAAGAAGCGACATATCCTCCGGCTCTATTTCATTATATCCGATTTTCACCACGAAGTCGGTACTGACACCGCGATTTCTCGAGTTCTCTTCATCCAGTGTAAAAACAGCAACTTTCGAAGGGAAAAGCTGTTTTAAAGCCTTGACACTGCGTCCCTTTTCGCTGGTGCCTGCCCAGCCGTATTCGCTATGCATATCGAAGACCAGGTTAACGCAGGCGCTTTTTTGAAGCATCCCAATAAGCAGCATTCTGGTAAGGAAGGTCTTGCCTGTTCCGCTCTTGCCGAATATGCCATTGGAGCGTTTAACCAGTTCGGGCAGGTTAATGCAGAGCTTGGTTTCCATATCAAGCGGGTTGCCTATCCAGAATCGATCCTTATCCTCTTTTCCGAAGACCAGCTCTATATCCCTGTCTTCTGCCATATTGACGGCTGAAAAATGGCTGGGGACCGTCTTAACCGGTTGTGGTCCATCGATCATACTATCGATATCGCCGCCGATGGTGAGATAGGGCATAACCTGGAGCATGCCGTAGGTACTGGTCCCGGAAAGAACTTCTGCAATAAAGGGGTCAGCCATATCAGGGGGTGTTTGTGTCAGGCTTATATCCGTTACTCCCAGGACGACTTCGGTTATCATACCGAAAAATCTGCGTTTATTCCCCTCTATGGTTACATAACGTCCGACGACCATATCTTCTACAGAGGTAGTGGTATCCAGCCTTACCTCGACGCCTTTGCTGGAAGAACCAGAGACGACAATGCCCATCTTTTTATCCTGTTGTGTCATTGTCTTATCCTCTCCAGTATCGCCTTGAGCTGGTTGAAATCCCCGCTTAGAAGGGTAGCGAGGTGTTTACCTGCCAAGATGAAAAAATAGTGCTTGTCTTCCTGCACCTGGCTCATTTGCCGCAAGCTGGCAGCAATTAGTTCTTCGCGCGGCAGTGGAAGAGTATTATTGAGTAATGTGTTCAGGAATGCAAAGGATTGACTGAACTCTTTTACTTCCTGTGCCGGACACAAATAGACGAAGCTATGAATACGGGCAGGTCTTGACGGAAGATAATGAAAGATCTTATTATTTGTCTTATGCCCGACAACCAGTGCACCGAATTCACTTTTAAGAAGCTTTTGCAATTGAGGGCTGGATTTATATATAGCTTCCTCGCTATTTTCGTTTTTACCCCGTGCTACAGGCCGTCTTCCAGGCTCGACTCCGTCAGTAGTTGCCTGAAAGACTAAAGCATAAATCTCCGATTCGGCATTTCGAGTTTTAACCAGTCCGCCTAAAGGGGGAAACTGGTCAAGCTCATAGCACTGTGCGGTAAAATCCATTATTCCGGACCGGGTAACCTCTCCCACTCTTTGTGCTTCTTCTGCAAACATGGTTTTAACTCTTTATATTTATATTCTAG
>JAQTVR010000044.1 GCA_028706995.1 Dehalococcoidales bacterium | reverse complement strand
CTTCAGGATATTCTATTTGGCACTCTGGTTCAGATATTGGGGAAGATAAATCTGGGAGTGCTTAAAAAAGACGAAGTCAATATCATAATTCACGGGCATGAACCTCTGCTCTCTGAGGTGATTGTAACCGCAGCTCAAGACCCAGAGCTCATAAGACTCTCCCAATCTAAAGGAGCCAAAGGAATAAATTTGGTCGGTATGTGCTGTACAGGTAACGAGATACTAATGCGCCACGGAGTGCCGCTAGCTGGTAACTTTCTACAACAAGAGCTGGCACTAGTTACCGGTGCTGTAGAAGCCATGGTGGTTGATGTTCAATGTATAATGGAATCCCTACCCGATATCGCCCAGTGTTTTCATACCAAGATTATCTCTACTTCACCTAAAGCTAAAATTCCGGGGGCATTACACATCGAATTCAATGAGCACCAAGCTATGAAATCAGCGAAAGAAGTAGTCAGAATAGCTATAGAGAACTTCCCCAACAGAGGGAGCAATATCCTTATCCCTGAAGAAAAAACTAATCTTATTGCAGGTTTCAGTCATGAAACAATTAATTATATGCTTGGCGGTCATTTCAGAGCTTCATATCATCCGTTAAATGACAATATTATCAATGGTCGTATCAGAGGAATAGCTGGTGTCGTTGGGTGTAACAATGCTCGTGTTACACACAACGAAGCCCACATTGCTATGGTTAAAGAATTGATAAAAAATGATGTTCTTGTGCTTCAGACAGGTTGTAGCGCTATAGCAAGTGCCATGGCAGGGCTTATGGTTCCCGAAGCAGCTGCAAAATATGCTGGAGAGGGGTTGGCATCGGTATGTGAAGCTGTCGGTATTCCGCCAGTGCTGCATATGGGTTCTTGTGTAGATAATAGCCGCATCCTGATAGCAGCTGCGGCTATGGTCAAAGAGGGCGGATTGGGCGATGATATCAGTGACCTTCCTGTAGCCGGTGCTGCTCCCGAATGGATGAGTGAAAAGGCAATTTCAATTGGACAATATTTTGTAGCCTCAGGAGTATTTACAGTTTTCGGTGTTACCTGGCCAACCACAGGCAGCCAAGAACTTACCAATTACCTGTTTGGCGAATTTGAAGAATTATACGGTGGCATGTGGGCTTTTGAACCCGACCCCATCAAAGCCGCTCATCTAATAATTTCTCATATCGATAAAAAGAGAAAGGCTCTGGGAATTGATAAAGCCAGAGAAAGAGTACTCTATGATATGGGAATGAGACGAGAAATATAAGTCATCCTAAGGTAATAGACTCAGGAGGAATATTATGTCCAAAATAATTGCATCGTCAGCTATTAAAGGAGCCTACGATATAATAGCTCGTGCTGACGATAAATGGCATTGGGCAATGGAAACATGGGGAGCAAACGAACCAGTCGGCTTCCCAAATACAGCCTATTATCTACCGATAATCTATGGCATATTAGGTATCAAAGTAGAGAAGCTGAACGATATGGAGCCAGTACTAAAAAGATGCAAAGCTCTATTGCCACCACTGGTCGAGGAACAGCACCATTTACCCTATCTGGCGCCAGCGCTTGATGCAGGCATGGCAACATTCTTTGCCGAGGAGATAATAGAAGCAATACGCTATCTGGAAACACCCGATTTTTATACCAAGACAGAAGACCCGACTAACACGAATATATGGTTGGGAGCAGCCGATGATACTACCCTAAGGAAAAGAGGAATTGAATTCGTTGATGGGACTGCCCCTGGTTTTGCCGCCATTCTCGGTGCTGTTCCCACCAATAATATAGCTGAAAATATTGCTCGCGAACTCCAGCAGAAGAACCTGTATGTTTTTATGTGTGGAGAAAATAACGGCAAAAAATTCGCGGAACAACTCGTTGAAACCAATACCCAAATAGGCTGGCCAACACGCCTGGTCTCCTTTGGTCCGCACACCTCAGCCGTTGTGTTCGCCATGGGTTTTGCTACCAGAGCAGCCCTTTCATTTGGTGCTATTGAGCCGGGTGATTATAAAAAAGTCTTACTCTACAATAAAAATCGCATTTTCGCCTTTGTTATATCTTTGGGCAATGTTACAGATGAATGGTATGCTAATGCTGCCGGGGCAGTCAATTATGGCTTCCCTACTATTGCCGATACGCGGATACCGGAAATACTTCCTACGGGTATTTGCACATATGAACATGTCGTTTCCAATATCCCCTATGATAAAATAGTGGCTAAAGCTATAGATGTAAGAGGACTTAAAGTTACTTTAACAAAATTGCCAATACCGGTTGCCTTTGGCGCCGCTTTTGAGGGAGAAAGAGTTCGTCGTAATGATGTTTATCTGGAATGTGGTGGCGGAAAAAGCAAGATGGTTGAATGGGTTACCAGTAAGAGCATGGAAGAAGTTGAAGACGGTAAAATCGAGGTTATCGGCCCTGATATAACCGATATGCCCGAAGATTCTACACTGTCATTAGCCATAGTTGTTGAAGTTGCCGGCAGAGAAATGGAAGAAGATTACGAACCTGTTTTAGAAAGACAAATCCATCATCTTATTAACTATGCCCAGGGTGTAATGCATATCGGACAACGAGATATTGCCTGGTTGCGAATCAGTAAATCAGCTAAGAACAAGGGTTTTAAGATTAGTGATATAGGTTCCATCATTCATGCCAAATTTCATCAGGATTTCGGCAGAATTTTTGATAAGCTTCAGGTAAAACTTTATACAGAAGAGGATAAAGTTTTAGAGACTATATCCAAAGCTAAAAAAGTATACTCCATCAGAGATGCACGTATAGAAGGGATGACAGACGAAACTACAGATATTTTCTATTCCTGCACTTTATGCCAATCTTTCGCTCCCAACCATGTCTGTACTATAAGCCCGGAAAGAACCGGCTTATGCGGTTCTTACAACTGGATGGACTGCAAAGCTGCTTATGAGATAAATCCTACCGGCCCCAATCAACCGGTACCCAAAAAAGAAACTATCGATGCCCGTTTAGGACAATGGAAAGGGGTAAATGATTTTATTTATAAGGCTTCCCATGGTAATATAGACCACTATAGCTTCTACAGCATCATTCAGTCTCCGATGACCTCCTGTGGTTGTATGGAGTGTATTGCTGCCGTCCTGCCGCTGTGTAACGGGGTAATGACAGTTAACAGAGAGTACACAAATATAACCCCTTGCGGGATGAAATTTACCGTCTTGGCCAGCAATACCGGTGGCGGTTTGAGCATTCCGGGGTTTGTAGGGCATAGTAAGTATAATATTACTCAAAGAAAATTCTTAAGCGCCGAAGGCAGCATAAAGAGACTGGTCTGGATGCCTAAAAGCCTTAAAGAAGAGATCGCTGAACGTTTTAATATTAGAGCTAAAGAAATCGGCATCCCCGACTTAATGGACAGGATTGCTGACGAATCAATAGGCACCACAGAAGAAGAGATTTTACCATTCTTGCAGGAAAAGAAACACCCGGCGCTTTCTATGGAGCCGATAATCTAGGTATAATAATCTGGAAGGAAAATCTTATGGCAATTACAGGTATAGAAATATTCAAGTTATTACCTAAAACCAACTGCGGAGAATGTGGAATTCCCACCTGCCTGGCTTTTGCCATGAGTCTGGCTGCGGGAAAAGCCGAACTAACTAAATGCCCCTACTTATCGGACGAATCAAAAAACAAACTTGAGGCAGTATCAGCCCCGCCTATCAGGACAATTACTATAGGCATCGGGGAGCATTCTAAAAAAATCGGTGGGGAAACGGTGATGTTTCGCCACGAGAAAAGATTTGAAAACCCGACTGGTTTGGCTATTTTAATAAACGATAATATGACAGAAGTTGAAATAGACGATCGAATAGAAAGATTTAACAGCCTGGTTTATGAAAGAGTAGGGCTTACTCTACGGGGCGAACTGGTAGCCCTGAAATGCGAAACACAAGATGCCAGTACATTCATAAGGCTTATAACCAGGGTTATGCAAAATAGCAAAGCTAATATAATTTTAATCAGTGAAAACCCTGATATACTCGCCGCTGGATTGTCTGCTTGCTCTAAGCTAAGACCGCTTCTCTATGCGGCGACAAAAGATAATCTTGATAAAGTAGCAGTATTAGCCAAGGAACATTCCTGCCCTGTAGCTGTTAAAGCTGAAAACCTTGAAGAGCTTGTCGAGCTTACTACTAAACTAGAACAGTATGGGATTAAAGATATCGTAATCGACTCCGGAGCAAGAAACTTACGCAAGGCATTTGAAGACCAGGTTATTATAAGACGCGTAGCACTGAACCAAAAGGTGCGTCCTCTAGGGTACCCGACTATTATAATGGCTAATGAAATGACCAGTGACCCGATGAAAGAGGCTTTGATTGCTGCTACTTTTGTTGCTAAATATGGAGGTATTATCGTGCTTTCCGATTTCCAGGGAGAGACACTTTTCCCCCTTCTGGTGCTTCGATTGAATTTGTTTACCGACCCCCAAAGGCCGCTGGCAACGGCAGAGGGTATCTATGAAATAGGCGGGCCCGATGAAAACTCCCCGGTCCTGGTAACAGCTAACTTTTCACTTACATATTTTATAGTCTCGGGAGAAATCGAAAGCAGCAGGGTCCCCAGCTATTTGCTTATCAAAGATACCGAAGGGCTTTCGGTTATGACAGCATGGGCAGCCGGTAAATTTGGCGCCGACACTATCGCCCCATTTATTAAAAAATGCCATATAGCCGATAAAGTAAAACATCGCAAACTGATAATCCCCGGATACATAGCAATTGAAAGCGGCGGGCTTGAAGAAGAACTCCCCGGCTGGGAGATAATTGTCGGTCCCAGAGAAGGAGCGCACATACCCGCCTATTTTAAAACTTGGAAAGCATAAGGAAGGGTCATGATACTAATCGGCGAAAATATTAATATTATGTCTACTACAATAGGGATTGCTCTCAGGGAAAGAATTCCTGGGCCTATCCAGAACTTAGCCCGGGCTGAATCTGAGGCAGGAATAGACTACCTTGACCTTAACATAGGTCCTGCGCGCAAGGATGGGGATGCACTGATGCCATGGCTGGTTAACACCGTGCAGGAAGTTATAGATAAGCCACTATCCCTGGATACCACCAACCCGCTGGCAACCGAGGCTGGGTTGAAAGTCTGCAACAGGCGCGCGCTTATCAATTCGGTTTCCTTACAACCAGAAAGGCTTGTAAAAATCTTGCCAATGGCTAAACAGTACAACGCCGAAATCATAGGGCTGCTCTGGGGAGTGGAAGGTATGCCGCGCGATGCAAATGAAAGGTGCATGCTGGCTGTAGACATCATTTATAAAGCTAATGAGATAGGCATTCCCAACGAAGATATATGGATCGACCCGATTGTCACACCCGTCAGTGTCGATATTAATCAGGTTAAAGCCTGCTTGGAGTTTATGAGCATGCTTGCCGATATCGCTCCCGGTTGTAAATCCATCGTCGGGCTTTCTAATATTTCCAATGGAACACCTGCTAACCTGAGATCATATTTAAACAGGACATATCTGGCAATGCTTATGAAATATGGCATTTATGCAGCCATAGTCGATGCTTTCGATGAGGAATTAATAAGACTTGCCCGCGGAGAAATGCCTGAAATAGTCAACCTGGTACATCGCATGATGGACGGAGAGAAACCGGATATGTCTGTGTTAAGCCACAAAGAAAAAGAGTATGCAAAGTCCGTAAAAGTTCTCAGTGGGGAATCATTATACTCGCACTCATGGCTTGAGATATAAGAATAAGGATATTAGGCGTCTGCGGTATCGATTACAATAGTTTCCAGATAGAAGCGGTTAAACTCAACCACAAGAGATTATTGTTTCCTTAATCTTTATTCTACAGTAACGCTTTTAGCCAAGTTACGCGGAAAATCTATAGCACAGCCTCTTTTCCTTGCTGCATAGTAAGCCAATAACTGGAGTGCCACCACGTTAACCATCGGTGAGAAAATCGGATTTACACAGGGGATATTTATTACGAAATCGGCAATTCCTCTGACAACATCATCATCCTCTTCCATCAGAGCTATTACCGGAACTTTTCTCGTTTTTACCTCTCTTATATTGTTTATCATAGCTTCATATGTATTATCTCTAGCTACGATAGCCACAACAGGGGTAACGGGGCTTAATAAGGCAAAAGGACCATGCTTCATTTCACCCGCAGCATAGCCTTCCGCATGAATATACGAAATCTCCTTCAGTTTTAGCGCACCCTCAAGTGCTATCGGATAATTTATCCCCCTGCCGATATAGAAAACTGTATTATATCCTGCCAGATATTCGCCCAATTCTTTAATACCATCAGTTTCATCCAATATTCCTCGTCCTTTATCAGCAATCTGTTTAGCCCCTGCAAGAATATCAGCTATTTCGAGTCTCTTATCAGCACACAGCATTGCTATCCTGTATAAAACCGCCAGTTCAGCTATAAAACTTTTTGTAGCTGCCACGCTAATCTCACAACCTGCATGAGTATAAATAGTTTCGCTGGCTATATGAGTAACACTGCTACCGATTACGTTGGTAATAGCTAAAACATAACAACCAGCCTGGCGCAATTTTCTTACTGCTTTTAAAGTATCCGCTGTTTCTCCGGATTGTGTTATTACAATTGCCCTGGTTTTTGTTGGTATATGCCCATAATAATTAAACTCGGAGGCAAATTCTACCCTTACCGAAATCCCCAATGTCATTTCGAAAATATACTTCCCCACAAGCCCTGCATGATATGAACTGCCGCATGCCAGAATAAGCAGAGGTGCTATTTCCTTATCTTTTACTACTTGGCTACTGACTATCTGTTTTATATTTCTATAATCCGTCTTTAGAGTATCGCCAATTATACGGGGTTGTTCGTATATTTCCTTAAGCATATAGTGCTCAAATCCCATTTTTCCTGTTGCATTGGAATTCCATTCAATCTTGTGTTCTTTTCTTTGTATATAACTGCCTTTGTGCTTTATCTTTACGTTGCTATCGGTGATAATTCCAATCTCATTTTCTTCCAAATGGACGATACGATTGGTATAGTCAAGCATCGCCATAACATCAGAAGCTACAAAACGTTCACTTTCGCCTACCCCGATTATCAATGGGCTGTCCTTCCGGGCAGCAACCAATTTGTTTTCACCTGATGTAATAGTCGCTATAGCATAAGAACCAACTATATTATGTAAAGCCTCTTCCAGCGCTTCTTCCAGGTTCCCCTTATAGTATTTTTCAATCAGGTGTGGAATTACCTCGGTATCTACAGATGATATAAAATGATGACCCTCCGCGATCAATTGTTTTTTCAAGATTTCATAGTTGTGGATTATTCCGTTGTGCACCACCGCAAATTTACCGGTGCAATCGTAATGGGGATGCGCATTACATATCGAAGGTTCGCCACAGGTCGCCCATCTTGAGTGCCCGATACCTGTTGTACCTTGGAGTATTGGTACTATCTTTGCAAGCTCATTTATATTTAAAGTATCCTTATAAATACTGAGGTTTTCATTGGAGATAGCTATACCGCAGGAATCATATCCTCTATACTCAAGTTTAGCCAGGCAATTATATAAAATTGGTTGAGCCTGTCTTGCGCCGATGTAACCTACAATACCACACATATAATTTACGTTTTGTAGATTGCTGGAATATCATTGCTTATAACCGGAATATTCCCGATGATCACAATAAATCTAAAACGTATCATATCTTTGAATTGATAGATAGCATCAGCAGTATCCCGACGGCTTTGTTCGATAAACATGCTCTATATGTATTCCCCATTATACCCGTTGCTCGAATATTCACGTATTTTTTCATGGCTATAACCAACAATAAATACAATATCAGATAAGCCCGCACCCTTACCGTTGCAATAAATTGCTCTATTATCGGCTTATTGGCAATCGAAGCACAGGTTGGACTGGTGGAAGCTAGATGTCTCATACGACACCCTCCTCCAGCCGCTAATACAACTGCTCTCAAATATAATATCCATTGATGTACTGATTAAATTATAGTAGCCTTGAGTCCTTACGGGTACTATATAATGTCTATTGGCTATTTATTGCACAATTTTAACCGTATTTTTACACTCTGTCAATTAAATATGTCTGCTCTTATTTATTAATCTTGGTTGCACACTTCAAAAAGCGTATAATTCCCTTATAAAGTTAAGGGGGCATATATGTCAAAAACTACCTTTGAACTTGCTAAATCATTCAGATTGTTTATACTTGGCATCTTTAAGAAAGGTTACTTTTTTCTATT
>JAQTVR010000043.1 GCA_028706995.1 Dehalococcoidales bacterium | reverse complement strand
AAATCATCCGGAGATATTTCATAAATAAATGCTCTACCGGCTCTGTCTGAAACTTGTATATGCATGGGCAACGGCGGCATTGATATCTTATTAATAAGCAAAACCTGTTTAGCCTCATCTAATGTGGCACAGGTATTGGCAATAAGCATCATCGCCTGCGACAGAGATAATCCGGTTGCCCGGGAGGAGTCTTTTGGAACCCTGGTTATCCCGTAGGTATCATCTTCAAACGCGGAAACACTTAAACCTTCAGAATTTATAATATCCGCGCCAAAGGTAAGGTCTCCCAGGCCAATAAACAAGGAAGAATATCCTTTATCCGGATATATTTCTACAACCGAAGCTTCAGAAAAGATTTTCTTTTCCCCCGGCATAGGCTTTTTTTCCATAACTTCGGAAAAAGTTGCCAAATAATAATCCCTGCTGGCGGAATAAAAAGTATGCCCGTTTGCTGAATATGCAGCTGGAATCAGCAAGGCTGAACATTGCGGCACTGTAAAAAACGTCGGCAAATGGCTTGTATCCATCAATGTATCGGACAAAGAAACGCCGTAGGAGCGCGCGACACCTTTCATCCACTCTAAGAGTATAGGATTGTTTCTGCTCATATACTCCAATCGCGCTTTCGCGTAAGAAGAATCAGCGTATTTAGTAAGCTTAACCGCACCATAGTCTTTCTGCACGATATTGCCCATTGCATAACCTATTTCTTCATTGGTACCTTTGAGGATTATGTGGCGGACTTCCATATATTCTCCGGGCCCGCGCGGGAGTATAATTTCATCTTTAACCAGTGCTGATTTTTGCGCGGATTGCATCTCTTTTGCAAATACTGAAATTGAAAATACGGATACAATAAAAATACCACACACAAGAAAAATTTTTAATCCTACCTTCATACGCCCCCTCCTTTTTTAAACCAAGTTCTCGTAAGGTAATATTGTTCTGCTTCGCCCTTCTCCATATGAAACCGCGGGTCGGGGCTTCCTCCTCCGCCATTCATATCGTAAACTGTGGTATGGCTTCGGAGGACTTCGTCACAGGAATGTTTTCTTCGCTTAAATAAAAAGCCCTTCGAAGCTCTCCGGATGAAATGAGGGAGCGAAGAAGACGGGCCCCACTCTTATTCCACGATGAGAAACCTCTCCCTATTTATATAGAAGAATTATATAGGTGATATGGCCTTATGACAAGATATTTGGGTTTTAGAGAGATATTTCCTAACAAATCTGTCCAATTTATCCGGACATAGGGCATTGTATAAGCAGGAAAAATTCTAAAAACTATATTTTACGGTTAGTGACCCACCGACCTCGTAATAGCCGTCCTTGAAGGATGTGTCGCAATCGGCAAGCAGGGTTATATTCTTTTTATTAAAAAATTCAAGGCGAGCGCCGAGATTAAAACTTGAAGGCGCGGGCCGAAAACCGTTAGTCTGAAAAGATGTCCCGCCGCCGGCAAAACTAGACAGAGTCTCTTGTTTATCATTAATGGCAGCATAAAAATAACGAAAGCGCAATTCCGGGGTAAAAAGCATATTCTTGGTATCAAAAGCACGGCTAACCCTGAAACCCGTACCTACCTGCAAGGTGTCATAGTTCTGCGCAGCAACGTTTAAATCAAGTGAGTCTGCGCCTGATTCGGTATAGCCGGTAAGATGCAGATGTGTATAGTCTATTGCCAGAAGCGGAGTAATATCGCAAGCCTTGGTCTTGAATTTATACCCGCCTTCCAAATAACTTGAGAACTGGTCGCCATGATAATCTGAGCTAGCAGTCCTGTTTATGCCAGGCACAGTCGCTCTTCTTGAACTATCAAAATCATTATAACCGTAGCTCAATACCGCATCCAGTATGTAGGGATGCTTTCTTCCTTCGTATTCTGCGTAGAAGCATGATTGATAACTGGTTATGTTAGTGCGGCCGGAGCTGTCTGCTGAAAGGACTTGGCTTCCGGCAAAGCCCTGCGCAAACCCTAAACGCAATCTGTCAGATAGAAAGCTGCGGTCAATGCCGATAGCCATACCCCATAACCTGGCCAGATAACCGTTGCTCAAACCGCGTGCATTCTGATTGGCATAATCTCCGTAGGTCTGCGCCCAAATATTATTACTAAGTGAGGCCTCATCTAAAGAAACATTTTCCTCTTTGCTTACATCTTTGCCTTCCTCTACTTTTGAATCCTGAAGCCGCAACACTGTTGCTTCTACAAATTTATCCAGCGAGCCATTTGTAGTTTCGATTACCCCTCTGTCGCTGGTTGGATACATCGTATTTAAGGAAGAGGCAATCTGGCTATTCTCTGCAGCCTCAAGCGTTTTAAGCACATTGGACATATCCGGCGTAATAAGGCCGCCTTTATCTAATGCAGCTGCGACGCTAGCGGCGTTAGAATTGGTAGCTTTGCTTTGAAAATCACTGCCTAAGGAAATACCATAACCAATGCTCCACGGCCCTAAAGTAGTATCACTAGTGGGAGCACTGATGTAATAGTCAATAATGATGCCGTTATCGCTCACTGTAAAAAGTTCAAACCCGAAATTTGTAAAATCTTGATGAAGGACGTTTAAGGCTGGATCCGTCGTCCCCGGCGCCTCAAACGGCGCGCCGCCATTACCTGACTCATCCTGGTAAATAGTATTTCCGCTAGAATCTTGAGATGTCCCAACCTCCACATTGTGGACATGAGAACACAAATATATCTTTACGCCATTAGAGCCGAGAGAATTCCAGAATACTTGTCGAGCAGCTATCCCCGCTGCATTTGGACTACCATCTGAATTTACAGTACCATAAAAATCACCTAGGGTATTATCCAGATAAAATACCGGCTCATGAGCCATAACTAAAGTATACTTCGCAGTGGTCGGTGCCGCCAGTTGTGTATTCAGCCAATCCTGGTCTATCTGATAATAGTTGCTCGTGCCTTGCGGGGTTGAATTATAATAAAAGTATTGGTCCACCGCAATTATGCGAACGTTGCCTACCACCGCAGACCAGGTATATCCCGCTTGTCCAGCCGGGCCATTCGTGGGCATGCTTGACCCAAGGGCATTATAGTAAGCGTCCGTTAAGGTGGTAGGATGTAAGGTGGGATCCGGAGGCAAGTTATCATCCGCATTATTTTCGTGATTACCTCGCACCGTGTATATGGGTATGCTGCCAAGAGGTGCCATAGCAGCACTCCAATTCGCGAATTGAGTATTATACTGGATCCTGTAGTCGGGATTTAAAGTGGTCGGGTCTAACAAATCATTGCCGTTTATGAGATCGCCGCTCACGAACACTGCGGACGGCGTAATCGCATTGGCTTGAACACTGGAAGGGTTGGCCATTACAGAAGCTATTGCGGGTAGATATTCGCTTACGCCTGTAGTCGTAGTTGTGTCAGCACCCCTGGTATCCCCGATGACGGCAAACGACCAGGGGGCTGCGCCAAAAGCGCGGCCGCAGAGTAAAGAACAGCAATACAGGACAACGATGAAAGTTAGGATAACTAATTTACGTATTATGACCATTGCGATAAGTATATCATAGAATTTTGGAAATCAATAATACATAAATTAGCGAATTTGAGAAGTGAACCCGATAAGATGGGCAGTAATATTCGACAATGTGAAGCCCTCCTAGATACAGGTATTTTTGAATTTGAGAAGTTCCCCTATCTCCTTCTAAGGGCAGACATATTGCACAAGGGGACGACCTCTCCGTTTACAGCTAAATAAAAATTTAAATAGTATAAAATGTTGCCGATGCTTGCATTATATAGCGACCATTACATAAGAGATAATTTGGCTTATTTTAGAAATAAAACAGCAAATTATGTTAGCGTTTATATACAGGTTGGCGAATATGTTATTTACTTTTTAAAGCAAATAAATTTAACGCAATAAACCTTCAACTGAACGATAAAAAAAGAAGCCCTGATTACCGTTAGGAATCAGGGCTTTAATCCTCTCTCCTCTGTGACCGAGGAGAGAATTGCTGTCCAGCCTCGCTGTATATCAAGAAATTTTCGTAGAAAATTTCTTGAACTCGGCTGGATAACTAAATCTAAGTCTTTTCTGCGCTTCGCTTGAAAAGCCTAAGATTTAGTAAGGGTCCCACTCTTATCCCACGAGGAGAAACCTATCTAACTTTCAAACAATATTGAATGTATCAATTACCTTAATATATGCCAAATTCTACAATTCAGAGAAATGATTCCTCGCTGATTTCTGGGATGGTAAGATAAAATGGTTACTCTCCCTATGCTCTGATATTAGGTATACTATTAGTTCTTTTTATTAATTTACGTTTTTGTCAGCGTATTTGTCTGAAAGCACCATGGAATTAAGTATTGTATCAATATCGGCACCTGCTTCTTTAACACTGCAAGCATCTCTAATAATCTCAATTTCGATCATTATATTTTGAGTAAATTTGACTAGGGTAGTTTTATGAAAATTTTCACTTTGTGAATTAAATTCATAAAATTTACCGTTTCCAAGTAAACGGTTACCAGAAAATTTCATTTTATTTATCTTTGCATATTCTTCTGGCGTAGTAGCAAAAGAAGGATTAATTTTCCCATAAGAATTTAATCTTTTACCGAAATCTATTTTAAAAACATGGTCATATTTCCAATCGCATTTTGGATTATATCTAAAATCCAACAATATAGCCTTGCCACCGATAACAGCTTTATATTTTGATGAATATTTTAAAGTCAAAATTTTTTCACCGTTCTTCGGATATGTAATACTGTCAAGATAAGCAATGGAAGAAATAATAAACGGCATTTTTAATAGAATAAATATAAAAATAATTATTGCGCTTACCACAATCATAATTTTTTTCATAATTCATCCTCCTTCCCTATTAACATAGTTATCTGAACTAATTCTACTTCAAATCTTATTTAAAAATTGGGGTCCCACTCTTATTCCATGAGGGGAAACCTCTCTATTTATATAGAAGAATTATATAGACAATGTTGCGTTATGGCAAGATATTTGGGTTTTAGAGAGGTAATTCCTCGCGCAATTTGCCCGAAATGTCCATTCGTTCTGGACTAGAAATTATGTAACCTGTTAGACCGTTGGGAGACAGGAATATTCATGTCTCTCGAGTCGGACATTATCAAAAAACTAACCCAATTAGAATGAGTAACGCACATTCACATACCCGGAATGGCCGTAAAAGTCTTTTTTCGCCTGGAAGTCGTAATTCAGGGAAAGCTCTATATTATACCTTGTAACCAGCGTAAGTTTGGTTCCAACGTTGGCGCTGCTTTTTGACGGCCGGAAGCCTTGTGTAGGAAATGATGCTCCTCCACCGGTAAATGTTGAGGTTGACTGCTGATTATCGTTAACAATGTCATAAAGCCATTTGGCATGCAATTCGGGAATAAAAGTTCCGTATGATCCTTCGAAAGAGTAGGCTGCTTTTGCTCCAAGCCCGGATTGGGCCATATTATAACCCTGCCGGTTTACCATAAGGTTTAATGCATCCGCATTTTTCTCGGTATAACTATTGATATTTAAATGTTGGTACTCAATCGAAGCCAAGGGTGTTAATTCAAACTTGCCGTATTGAAAACCGTGCCCGCCTTCAAGATACAAGCCATACTGCTGGCCGCCGTAATTACTGTCTGCCCTGCGGTTGATGCCGGGAAAAACTATGTTTCTTAAACTACTGTAGCAGTTATAAGCAAAAGAAAATGCGGCGTTTAGATAATCTACGCTTTTCGTAAGGCCGGCATATACGGTTGCCTGATAGCTGTCAATGTCAGTATGATTACTATTATCTTTTGAACTTATATTATCGTTGGCGTAACCAAAGCTTCCGCCGAGGCGTAAATCGCTGTTAATTGATCTGTCATAACCGATCGCGGTTCCGTAAACAATGGCATTATAACCATTGCTTGAACCTTGCGGATTCTGATGCAGGAATGTGCCGAAACCCTGCGCCCAGATGCCATTATCGGCTGGTTCATCTCCGGTAGAAACTCCGGTTTCATCCGAAGCTTGAGCAAGTCTTAAATTATTTAAATGGCCACTGACAGCCCCGACAAAACTGCCTAAGGTTTCGTGAGTTACCTGAGGCGTGCTGTTGTCAGTTGTAGGATACAGTGTGTTTAATGCTGAGTTCACGCTGTCTGCAGTAGGTAAACTTGATAATGCATCAATAACCGTCGACATATCTCCTGTTGGACTGGTAATACCATCAAGCGTTGTGCCAACGGCGAAGGCATTGCCATTTCTGGCATCGCTAGCAAAATTAGTGCCCACAGCGGCATGATATAACAACTCCAGTAAATTCCCCGATACCTGGATGCCAAAATAACCGTTACTTCTGGTTCCGCTAATGTCATTGGTAAAGTTAGTCGCATCAAGATTAAAAGCATCAGCGCTGAAACCACTAATACCGGTTGTGGTTTCAGTAAGTGTCCAGGCATAATTAGTTGTCTTGCTGAAATTGGCTGTATCTCCGGGAATATTACCAAGAGTTAAACTGTTAATCGCGATGGTAAATTTATTAGCCGAGGTAGCGTTTATGGTCAAGCCACCAACAATGCTATGGAGGTCCCAGCCGGGATTTGTACCAGCCGTTCCAGTCGCATCGTTTATCTCCCAGGTATAGTGACTGCCTCCTGAATAGGTAACATTACCTGCATTATTGAGCGTGCCAGGGCTATTACCCGGAGATATGGTACTTCCATTTGTTACATTAAGCTTGCCTGTAACAGTGCCGCTGCCACCCAAAGTCTGGTTAATTCCAAGCACAATCCCGCCCACTCCAAGGCCGGTCGTGTCTAGATAAGCACCGCTTGCTATATTTATATTTGAGGAATTATAAATATTATTATTTAAGACGCTTGATAAGGCAAGTGTGCCGGATGATATAGTAGTAGTGCCTGTGTAAGTATTTATTCCGGAAAGAGTAGTGGTGTCTGACCCTGTCTTAATAACATTGCCACTACCTTCTATGTCGCCGGCACTGGTACCGGTACCGTTAAATGTAACGTTTCCTGTTACAACACCACCCGTACCGATGGAACTGTCATTGTTTAATGTCCAGGAATAGACACCTGCTGTATCAGTAGTATACTGACCCCAGCCAGCTGCGCTTGTGTCCGTCGTCCAGTCATCACCTGTAGAAAGAATGAATGCTACGTCATTGCCGCTGTGGCCTGCACCGAATGCACCTCTGCCGGCGCTAAAATTAAGTCTTGTTCCTACAGTGCCGGTGTTTGTGGCGCTGGGGCCGAAAAAGCCGTAGCCGTTAACCGTACCAGTAAACATTCCACCTATATTCTGAGTGGCATCATTAAAAATGGCGTTTCCGGTGACCGTCTTACCGTTGTAGCTATTATCATAGAACGTGGCTTTACCGGTTGTGCCGTAGTTGGCACTATCATCATGGAATGTACAGGTGGTGGCGGTACCTTGGTTGTAGGTCCGATTATAAAATATGCCGGTACTAATGGTACCTGTAAGTGCATTATAGGTATCCGAATTGGAATAAAAGGTAGTTGTACCCGTGACCGCACCTCTATTGACTGCGCGATCGGTGCCTCCATCAGTACCGAAGATTGCATCGCCTGTAATCGTCCCGTAATTTTGTGAAGTGCCCAAGAATGTGGCACCGTTTGTGGCGGTGAGCGTGAGCCCGAGGTCATTCTGATCAAAAATGGCATTTGTGAATATCGCTGTATTTACCGTAGCAGCAAGGCCTGCCGAAATATCCAGTACGTTCGCATTGACAGCAGCATCCCCTGTGCTGGGACAAACAACGCTTCCGGCCCAATTGCTAACTGTAGACCAGTCATTATTGCCGCCAGCATTATCGAAAGTATACGTAGTTGGCCCTGCGAAAGATTCTGTAATAATTGCAAATTGCATTAAAAATACTACTACAGCTGCTGCCATCAATATCTTTCGCATTTCCCCTCCTGTTTTATAAAACGTATGCATGGATACATAATAAGCTATGTATGTGAATATACCATAAGGCTGGTTTTTGGCAAATAGGAATAAATTCCGGGAACACAATATTTAATTATTGTTTAATAACAAAAGGGGTGGTTCTAGTTTTTTATAAAAATAGAACCACCCCCTTCTCTTTTTTTAAACCGAGTTCTCTTAAGGTAATATCGTTCTGCTTCGCCCTTCACTAATTTGATAGCGGGTCGGGCTTCCTCCTCCGCCATTCATATCGTAAACTGTGGTATGGCTTCGGAGGACTTCGTCGCAGGAACGTTTTTTTTGCTTCCTGAAGGAAGCTAAAAAAAACGGGTCCCACTCTTATTCCACGAGGGGAAACC
>JAQTVR010000001.1 GCA_028706995.1 Dehalococcoidales bacterium | reverse complement strand
TCCGTTATAGCCAAACTCCAAAAGATAATAGGGGAATAACCCCTATAAACGGAAAACTTGCCCCCGATATATGGAGTGCTTATCAGGCAAACCACATCGGGGGCTTAACGTTTTATATTACTTGATATGAGTGTTACTATTAACCTTAAATTTAAATGGCTAGAATCGCATTGTAGCGGGTCATACGATTAAAATCTTTATGATTTGATTGAGATATATCCTGCATCCAATAAGAGTCTAACAATATCTCTAGTAAGGTCATTGATTTTTGTATGTTTAATCCGGCCTTTACAATAGAGTTCAACCGCTTCATGGATTATAGTTTCTAGTTTCATTGAGTGAGATAATCTTTCATCGATGTAAATAGACATAGTTTCAGGGTCGCCGTAACCACCACCGCAACCTCCGCAACCCATACCGGTTTCGGGGTCAATCATATCTGATAAGTTCTGAAAGTATAATCTAATCATTTCACTCCTGTTATGAGCCAGATAATTACAGCCGAGCAGATAGAGGCAATAGTAGTGCCGATTTTCTTTATCCAGGAGATGTCGTTTTTATTTTTTAATGCCCTGTCGCTTGTTTCCTGTATAATAGCGCAGTAATCCTTTTGCCATATTTCCATACGTTCAAGCCGTTCCTCTGACACGGCAACAAACAAGCCTATCTGGTCTATTTTCTCGTCTAGGGAGTCTAGTTTTTCTTCATTAGTCATTTGAATCTCCTATGCAAAAATTCGCAGACTGCGGCGCAGAACACACAACAGCAAATCATATGTATAATATCGTGCAATACTTCCATTTAATCCCCTTGCTGATTTTCGATATATTCACTTCCCCAGAACAGATGCCCGAAAAGATAACCGATTAAAAAGGATAAACCAATTGTCAGTACTGTCTTGAATCCGCAGTAATGACCGAGCAACACCCCGCCGGTAAAGATAACAGCAATCCATACCAGTTCGTATTTATGCCAGATGTCTCTCAATATATAAGTCCAGGGTCTCCCGCCGATGCGGGACCATAACCACTTATACGGATTCTGTTTAAACTCATTCCAGCACATTACTTTTTAACCTGCATAAGTTTATTGATTGTACCCTCTCCCAGCCACACCGAAGCGAAGCCTGCATAGACAACCCAGAATTGCCAGTCTATTTCACTTAGCCTGCCCTCGACTGTCATTACACAAATAACCGCCGTCATGCCCAGAACAACAATGGGTCTTATCCAACCTTTAAATAATTCTATCGCAGCCTCTATTCCGGCTTTAGTTTTTTCGTTCATTACAGCCTCCCGTAAATTGCCTTGAATGCTTCGGTTAATGATTTCGCTTTTCTTACAATTTCAATCGAGCCTGTCAACGGATTATCAAGGTTCTTCGACATGCCTACTACCCTGACGCTCGAATCGATTCCTAAAGGTTCGTGTATAAGGTCAACGATATTCCCCAAGTCCAGCTCGTCAAATGAGAAATTAGAATCTATCTCATCCAGGTAAAGAACATTCCCCGAGTACGACTTCGGCGGGTCGTTTATGAGTTCTAATTGAGCTATGGCATAGGCTAACAGGGTGTCAACGTCAGCGGCATAACTAAACGACATCTGTATTCCCTCATCACCATAGGTCGAGATTGCCGTCAAGTCTTTCAGATAATCAGCTAAATCATAGGATAGATAATAAGTATCTCCTGACTCATAAGAGGCTATAGCTATTTTTAACTGCTGGTCATTGATATTAGTCCAAGATTCGGATTCGTCAAAGAACTCTATTGTGCCTAGTGTATTGGCATCGTATGTTCGGATGTTATTAGCTACATTCCCGCCGAGAGGGGTGTATGTATATATTTTAACTGCTAGCCCGTTTGCATTTACTCTCTGCTCAAAGCCTAATTCGAGGTCGTGAGTGCCATCTCCAAGACTTAACGTAACCCCACTGTCATAAATTGTCGTGGTAGTTGTAAATGCGTCTGTTGTATATTCAACAACGATTCTGTTTATTATCGTATCGCTTGTGCCATAGTTATAAATTACTGCGACACGGATATCTAAACCGCTAACCCATTTCGCTACGTTCCACCTATGCCCCAATTTAGAGGAGCTATCATTACCATCGTGGATACTATCCCAGTAAGCCACTCCACTGCCGACAGTCCAGTCGCTCCCAGGTGAAACATTGTCAATCACATCGAAAGCCGCTAAATCCTCTTTAGTGCCTTTTCTTAAAATCTCTAAAGTACTTTCCTTAAAACAAATGTAATCAGTCGGCACGGTCAGATAGCCATAGGTAGCATCTTCGGACTGGTCGGCGACTTCCATTACAACCGACTTGTCAGATAATACAATACCACCCGAGCCTGACGGATATAATCTCCCGTTTTGCCCTTCGTAGTCGGTTTCTTCCTCAACGTCTATGAGGTTCTTTTTATACCTGATTTGTTGCCCTACATCGCTTCCTATATCATCAAGCCAAGTTAATTCGTTATCATTGTCTACATCGAAGTAACCGCCCCACACGTTCAGGCAGTCGTTGAGACACGCTAAAACTGTCGTGTTACTCCAAGAGAATGAATAAGTGCCTGTAATATCTACTGTGCCAAGAGTGATGGTGTCTAACGTCTGGTAAGCTAACAGAGCCGTCAGAATCTCGGTGGGTGTTTTGCCCGAAGGTGAATAGGACTGAACAACCGCTTTTAAGAGTTTAGATAAATAGCCTTTACATTCTACCTGATAAGTACAGTTCCCTGAGTCCTTTTTGACTAATCGGGTGATAACAAACTTCTTGATTAACGTGCCTGTTGAATAATCCCTTAACCATATCTGGTTGGGCTTAGCCAGTCCTGAAACCTTGTCATCTTCGGCAGGTATTGAAAAGGTTAATGATTGAGGCTCGTTTACCCTTTGAGTATAAACCCTATCGTAGGCATTCTCTAGGATTGCCAGTAAATTACCGCTGCTGTCTCTGATTTCTAGCGTGTACTTTAAAGCAGGGGGCGGAGGCTCTTGAATTGTGATAGTAGGAGCATAGCCTGTTATTGCTAGGGCTAACGTGGTAGGGGTGTAAACATAGCCATAAACTAAAGACGGAATATAGGTTGTAATAGATAGACTTAACGTTGTCGGGGTTAATTCTATATCGGGATTAACCACATCAATGGTAAATAAGTCGTGGTCTTTAAGGTTTGAATTGGTTAAACTTATCCAATCCTCCGACCTTGCTGTGTTGGAGATACGGATTTCGGAGATAAGTCCGTTAAATGATTCACTGGCAGAAGCATGCCTACCAATGTATAATCCAGAACCCATGTCTCTAAATGTTCCATCAGTTCCAGTTGTTAATGACGAAGAATTAGCTATAGAATATAACAATGAAGACGCTTTATCATATTTTATAGTAGCTATATTCCAAACATCGTTAGGACTTGTATTAACACCACTTAAATCTGTTTTAAGGCTACCACTACTTTGCCATATTCCTGTTTGAATTTGGTTTGGTTCGAGCGTTCTTAAAAACCAATCTCGTAACGTTCCATTGTCCTCTGATATTAAACCCTGAGTTAATGAGTTATTGTCTGATTTAAATATAACTGTTGCTGTAAATGATTCATCAACTATGCTATTACCAGCTAATATGTATTGGGCGTTGGCTCTTGAAAAGCTCTGCGCCTTCCCCACCAATCCATCCGTTTCTGTTGGTGCTGCATCTCCTGCCCCTTTAGTACCGTTATTAGCATTACTTGTGGAGTCTAATATCCCTGTACTATCTCCATTGTCGTTCATATGAGAAACGAAGACATAGTTAGAGTCCCAAACTGCCTTTGCAGGGGTAGAGCCAGTTAGACCGATATAGGAATTGACGTCATCGCTTCTGCCGAAATAGAATATATTCCCTGATGACATACTGGGGGCTTTGAAACATAGCTCCATTCTTTCGTTAGCAGAATCCCATTCAACGACTTCTGTATAACAGATATTCCCGTTGGAATCCCTAATCTGAAGGTATTGCCAGTCGTCACCTAATACAGCAAATAATCTATTTAGAATAGGATAATTGACAGAATCTACATCAATAGGGAAGTCGGTCTGTGTGCTTGATATTGTGGCTATCGTAAGGGCTAGAATTGAGCTTGTTGTGTAAGAGACAGTAGGAGCATACGTTGTTATAGAGAGGGAGAGGGTGGGAGGGGTTACAATCCTTTCATTTGTGGCTGTAGGCGCATACCCTGTTATTATTAACTCTGCTGTGGCTGGTGTTATCGCCACCTTTAAAGTAGGAGCATACGTGGTTATAGTTAAAGATAACGTTGTCGGGGTAGTTACTTTATCCGTTGTAGATACTAATACGTCATCACTGTCTTGGATATAATTTGTGTATAATGTTTCACCAGACACGACCAGAGATTGCCAGTCGTCAAGATTGCCACTATCAAACACATACCCTTTAAGATAACCCAACCTACCAGAGGGGACGCTCCAATCTACATTATTACTGGCAAACCACCCCGCAAGCGGAAGCATTAACGAGACTATACTGGAACAGTCATAAGCGTAGCCTCTCATAAAGTAATCGCCGACACTGGTTAAATTATTCGTATCAGGTATATCCAATATTGTCAGGCTGGAACAGTCATAAGCGTAGCCTCTCATAAAGTAATCGCCGACACTGGTTGTATTAGATATATCAGGTACATCCAATGATGTCAGATTCGGACAATCTCGGGCATAGTCGCAAATAAAGTAGTTACCTATCACCCCGCTTAATACCGCTTTTTGAGATATACCTATACCGGTTACCTTAGTTTCGCCTTGGAAAGCGGCAGTCATATAGGCATCACCGCTCTTATTCCAGTCGTGCCCTACCTGCATAGTAGTAGAGCTAATCGGAAACGTGGTGGTAGTTGAAGCAACGGATAGCTCTGTCCATTCCCCGCTTGTGCCAGCACGGTAATATACCGTACCTGAGATAGCTAGGGATGACCCTCTATGCACACGGATAGCACAGTTTCCTGTGTCAGTGTTAAGCGTCAGCGTGTGGATAATATCATAATCTTGACTCGGATTTATTGTTGCCATAATTAATCCTTCTTACTAGGTGTCTGCTTTAGTAGCCTTAAGCGAGGGTAAACACGCCATCGGTATGAGCTGCTACGGTTAATGTGTTCCCCTCCGTAACGCTAACATCGGCGGGACTTGAGTCAAGCAAGCAGTAACAAACTACATCACCACCTACTTCATAGATACAGGCAAAGCGAGCAGTCAATCCTGCCGAGCCTGCTGTCCATACGGGGTCGGTGTCAATATCAACCTTGACAGTAGTCGTTCCTGAAAGTGTCAAAGTGATTGCTTTCCCGCCTGCTGAATAACCTGTGTTTGTCGTTCCGACTTCATTGGTTACGCTGGCAAAGTCGGTTGAAGCCGCCCCTAAATCAGACGTACTCAAAAAGAGTGCCATTTTGTAAGTGTCGGAATCGATGTCAAATGTACCGTTTAATAGTTTTGTTCTCGTTGTGTTAGTCATTACCCATGCGCCTGCAGCCATAATTAAGCCTCCAATAATTTAAAATAAATAAGCCCTCATAAAAGAGGGCATTGATCCCCTATAGATAAGCGTCTCTGTATGTAATGTTTAAAGTCCCTGTTGTTGAAAACGCAGTCACCTTAATTGTATTCGAGCCAGGTTGAAGTCTCGGAAACTCACCTGTTATTGTCATAGCAGACGTGCCGTTTAGTTTAACGGTCCAGTTAGCGGAGTCGATTTCCAGTTCGTCTTCATCTACTAATGAGCCTGTCCATTGTAATTCTTCACCTGTGATTACGTTCTCAAGTTTAATCGTTACATCGGTTAAAGTTTCCCCTGCCGTTAAAGTCCAGACTGGTTTGGTTATTGCTGTACCATCCATCGTCTCTGAAATAGTGTCGGGGTCGGCATCGATGTTGAAGTCGGATGATGTCTCGGTGGTAGAATAAGCAAGCGGGTCGGGACATAAGAATGTTAGAGTGCCTTGCCATATTGTATTAGACACAAACTCACCATCAAGGGATTCCAGTCGGGCATTCCAGTATCTTGTGTTTACTGAGTCTAAAATTAACTGCTCTTCGTCTTCACCGACTAGGGTTTTCTTTACATTATCGAGATTAGATATAACGTCTGCGGCATTCGTTCCCTGGATAACAACGTTCATTTTTAAACCGAGAGCGTTCCTCTTGTAGCCACCGATTAAGGCATAGTCCTGTAACTGGGTATAAGGTAACGATTGGCTGAACTCAAAGAAGTTTGAAGATATGACCGATAAATCATAATCGGATAAGTCAACAGAATTAAAAGTAAAACTAGCCAATTCCCAGCCCCCTTTGCTCTATGCTAACCAAAGAATAAAGCTCTTTTGCTACTCTTTTGATGTCGGCTTCTTCCCTGACTACCATTTGAGCGACTTCAATATTGAGATTGACGGGTCCGGATTGTTTGGGTGTTTGATAGATATATTCCCCGCCGTGTACCTCTGCGAGATAAGGCTGTCCTTCTGCGCCCGGGATTCTTCCTTCCCAACCCTGAAATGATGGAAGAGATACATGAGAGATGTTTATTCCAAAATGTTTCCCTCCAAGTAGCGGCACCCAGTCGGGTATATCAAATGAAATCTTATTAAGCATATCGATAACCCAGTTGATACCGCTTTCAATGCCTTTCCACACAGCGCGGAACGGAGCCAGGATAATGTCTTTAATAGTTGAGAATGCCTGCCCGATTTTCTCCGGTATAGAGCCGAAGAAGTCAGCAACGTTATTCCAAACAGATTTAATAAAATCCCACGCATTAGAGAATATTCCTGAAATGTTATCCCATATATCTTTGAAGAAACCAACAATACCCTCCCAGACACCCTTTAAAAATCCGACAATGTTATTCCATATTTCAACAGTCTTTTCTCTTATCTTGTCCCAGTTCTTGGCGATTAAAACTATTGCGGCAATTAAGGCAGCTATAGCCACGATAATTAAACCGATAGGATTAGCAGTCATCGCTGCGTTCCATAACCATTGAATAGCGGTTGCAATTTTGGTTACATTTGAAAATATCTTTATAGCATTGATAAACCCTGTAAACATACCCACGATTTTCGGGATGAGGCCAACGAATAGCATCAAGACACCACCACCGCCTACAATCGCCAGTAGCGTTTTGGTAAGCCCTTCGTTCTCTTTAATCCAATTACTCACCTTTTCAATTACAGGGGCTATTTTCTCAATTAAACTCGTTATAGCTGGTATGAGGGCATCACCGAGATTAACAGCCATATCCGTTATGGAGTTTTTAAGCATTGTCATCTTAGCGGCTGCCGTTTCATTTCTCTTGGCAACCTCTTCGTTCAATGCGGTATTTTCTTCCCATGTCGTATTAGCAATATCTAATGCGTCAGTTAATATGTCTTGTGCATTGGAGGCTCTTAACAGGGTATCGGTTATTCTTATTCCACCCAGTCCCAATTCTCCAAGTATTCCGGTAGTATCGGCACCGGTATCGTTCATCTCCCCTAAACCCTGAATAAATGTAACAAGGGCTGATGAAGCGTTCTCTCTAAATGCTGCAGCAAAGTTTTCAGCAGACATTCCGGCAACAGAGGCAAATTTTTCTAATTCTTCACCGCCACCCAAGACAGCCGAGTTCATTGTAAGTAAGGTTTGGCTTATTGCAGTACCACCCGCTTCAGCCCGCAAACCCATTGAAGTTAAAGCACCTGCAAGACCGAGGATTTCCTGTTGAGTAAGTCCTGCATTCGTTCCGGCGCCAGCCACCCTCATAGCCATATCAACTATTTCAGATTCTGTGGCTGCCATATTATTACCCAGCCCGACAACCGCTGCGCCGAGATTGGAATATTGGTCTGCTGCAAGCCCTGTGATATTAGCAAACCTTGCAAGAGAAGTAGCCGCTTGGTCTGCTGATAGATTAGTGGCCATTCCGAGTTTAGTCATTATCTCGGTAAATGAAAGGATGTCATCAGTAGCGATACCGAGTTGTCCTGCCGCTTCAGCCACTCCTGCGATTTCGTTAGCAGAGACGGGTAACTCTTTCGACATACTGCGGATGCCGTCTTCTAAACCGGCAAACTGTTCCTCTGTAGCCTCAACAGTCTTTCTCACCCCTGCGAAAGCGGTCTCAAAATCAATGGCAGCTTTCAACGACCCGCCGGCGATAGCCGTAGCTACGCCTGCAAAAGCCATCCCCGCCTTACGGAGATTTTCAAAGCCCTTTTCGTTCTTCTTGAGCTTCCCTTCAAGAGAACTGAGTTGGGTTTCTACCTTCGCCATACCGTCAAGCGTTATTTTACCTACGAGACTCCATACTTCCATTACGTTATCTCTCCACCCATCATCTGGGTTATTACTTCGAGTGATTTATCCATCTGTTCAGATTTTAACTTCTTCTTTGGTTTCTGTGGCATAAAATCATCAGGTTTGAATGGTTTAGGCCGTTTCTTTCTGTCCCGATTGATTTCAGCTAAAACTGTGCAAATTAAAGCCGCCCTGTAATCAAGACGGCTTTCTGCGTCCTTATATCGTTCCGATAATGCGTTGAATTCTTTTAACGTCAATCTCCAGAATTCGTACTCTGAAAGTTCGAGGTTATACCTCCCGAATGACCATATATCTATCCAGTCGGGAGGCTCTCCGGTAAAGGGGTATCATCCTCTTTGCCCTCCGGCATTGAAGCATCGAATATCTCCTGTATTTTTTCGGAGATAAGCCCCATATTGTCAAAGGTTACCAGTTCCCCGACCTGCTCCAATGTCAAGGCTTTATCGTCTCTTATTAGACACGACCACAACAAAGCCCTGATGTCTTTTGACGAGATATTATTAGCCTTAAAACCGAATAGCGATTTACCCGTAGCATCTTCGAAGGCTACCATCGCATTCAGGTCGAGTTTGAGTGTTCTTTCTTTATCAAGTGTGATTTTTACTTCCGGTTTTACTTTGTTCATATCTTCTCCTTTATTTTATAGGTTTTATAACCATCTTCTGGTTTAGCCTCTTCAACTTCAAGAGATTTCTCAATAGGTCGTAATTCGTATTCTTCAAGAACCTTAACAATAGCTTCACCCTCATCTACCGTAATAATCTTTTCTATCTCCAAAATAGCAACACTATCATAGTCCGCTTCAATATGTACACGCCTAATCGCTGAGAACGGGATATTCAAAGCCTTGCATATTTTTTCTGCTAAAACAGAACTATTACTAATCATATCTTCTCCTTTTTAATTAAACTAAGCCGCCGGTCTGGTTACTGATAAGGTGTAGATTCTCGGCGCTTTATTAGATTCATAAACTAAGATAGTAATTTCAGTTGTAGTACCCGCTGCACCGAGAGCGATTTCCCCGCCCTGTACAGTGGTGGTTTGAGCCGTCCCGTTGACGTATATAGTATGAGAAGCCGCCGTTACTGTTAATTTGACCCAAGACGAAGCCGTATCTACCGTGCAGGTATAAGCATAAGTACCCGCCGCCACCACTTCATTCAGAGACAAAGCAGATGTATCGGTTTCCTCTATACCAGCTAAGGCTGAGATTCCTGTTGATTGTGTGGTTAGATAAGTCGGTTTTCCTGAGACCTTAACAGTCCCCGAAACGGATGCCTTGTCATCATAAGGATAAGAGCCTGAAAAGCCCGAACCCATACCTGTAAAAGTAAAAGCCTTTCCCAGCGCCATCGGTAAGACAATAAAGCCTGTCCGTTTAGTTCCGGCTTGCAGGTCGGTATGAAAAGCGACTTGCCCCGCTGAGTCTGTGGTGATTAAGTTCCCTTCGAGTGAAATCTCCCCGCCATCCCCTACTCCGGCAATAAACTCGGAGTACGTGTCATCGGAATCGTGGGAGGTTACGTCAATAGTGTTGCGGGTTTCCGATGGCCCCGATATGTTTGATAATTCAAGCACCTTAGCACCATTCCAAAAAAGGAATGTACCAAATGCCGAAGTTCCTGCTGATGCTGTCATAATATCCTCCTACGATACTGTTAAAGTCGGTTTACCGGTTACTTTAATTGTGGCTGAAAAACTCACCTTGTCATCAAAGGGGAAGTTCATACCGAAAGCGGTTACTATTCCATAACCCGTAATCTGCGGGTATTCGTGTGAAGACGAAACCCATCCGGGGAGTTTGATTATAAACGCTTTCTTTGAGCCTGCCTGGAAATCGGTGTGCATTGCGATTTGACCATTTGTGTCGGTTGTAATCACGTTCCCGTCAAATGATATTTCCCCGCCGTCCCTTATACCCGCCACGAATTCGGCATAGGTATCATCCGAGTCGTGTGAGGTAACATCGATTGTGTTCGCTGTCTCTGACGGCCCCGAAATAGAAGTCAATTCTGCGATGTCCGCCGTGTCCCAGTTGAGTAGAGTTCCAAACCCTGAAATTGCCGCACTAGCTGCCATAGTATTCCTCCTATAAATTATCTATATAATAAAGTGCCTATTTGACTATCTCTAACGAATTTAAGATTAAACTGTAAAGCGTAATGCCATATACCCTCCTCCTGCTCCGGAATGAATCCATCTGTCTGAATCCATATAAAGTATTCAGTGGTTTCATCTGTTGAAGAATGGTAATCATCCAGTAAAGCCATAATCTGCTTCCTGATGGATAAACATTCGCTTGCATTGGGAGAGTCCGACCAGATGTCGAGATAATAAGTACACCTTCTAACAGGACACCAGTCGGCAACATTAGCCATATCTATTCTGTGTACAAGATAAGGGAATACAGCATCGGTTTCAGCCCACGTATGATACAACCTGACTGTACCGCCCATTAAAGATTTTAACGTGGTATCTGTAGTCAATCTGTTATAAATAGCCGTTATTAAACTGTTTTGAATATCTAAATCTGCCATTTCCCACCTAATATATCTCTTAGTTTCGGCTCTGACTTTTCGAAGGAAGGTTTTAACCAGGGGCGCGGAGACATCTTTTTGGTTCCGAATTCAAGACAGGGTGCGTAATCAATCCCGCTCCCAACGTAACCAATAATATTTAATCCTGCTTGTTCAATAGAGGTTTTAACTGACCCCTTTAACTCCCCTGTAGCCACTGCGGGCGGTTCCCCGGGAGATGATGCGGTATAAGTTGTCATAGTTCCCGGTACAAAGTAGGTTCTTCCCGACCTGCTGCCAGATAAGGTTTCAAGCGTCTCATTCCTGACAGCGTTTACAGCCTTAACCATACGAGCAAATGCTTCTGATTTTATCTTGGATTTCGCTTCTGGTATTTTGCTGACTATTTTTATACTCATTCATTCACCATAATCACGGTCGTTTCCTTGATATACTTCGGAGGCTCGGCAGGAGTTAAGGTCTTATCCTTCCACTTAAATCTGTAATCGGAATCCAGTGTTATAGTCCCTTTGATAACCACCTGATAAGAAACTTTGGAGTTGAGCTGTTGATACGATGCCCTTGTCTGGACGCTTAACGGGACTACACGGGCGTAAAGACGTTGTACAGGCTTCCATACCTCGGTCTGCCCCGTGGCGGTCTGTACGGTTGTTCTTGTTTCAAGCTGTACTATATCGTTTAAGTTCATATCAGATTCCTGTTTAAAGATGACAGAAACTTCTTCGACACTTCGGGAAGTTCCCCGATAACCCCGTAATCGGTAGAGCTTAACCCTGTGATTGATTCTGATTTGAGACCCATTCGGTTCTCATACCAATATTTGACCGCAGACAGAACAGCCATTACCGCATCGGGTACTAATGCCTGAGTTGCGGCTACAGTCGATTCATACCCTGCCGTGTAAGTTACTATGTATTCGTAATCTTCCAACCACGAACCGACTAATCTTCCGATGTGTAGCTTCTCTTCGTAGTCATCGGATAGGTCAAGGCTAACCTCAAACCTGAATATAATTTTCTGCCCGTCCGAAGGAGCAGACGTAAACGTAACGGTCTGGCTTGATAAGGTATAACCAGAACTCTGCAAAGTACCATCAAGATATACTTTTAATGAGTTTGTTTTGGGTGTATAACCGAGGCTGAATGCCGTTGTAGAGCCGTCTCCCGTCTTTCCAACCACCCTGCGATAGGAAACCGATGTTATAGTGGTTATGGGTAACCTTTGAAGCCTTAAAGTATCTGTGCCGTCTCCGTTGATATAATCAGTATTCGACCTCTGGACAAAAGCCCTCCCAGTGTAATCCTCTGCTTTCTTTGTAGCCGCATTGATTAAGAATTCAATTAAGTCATCTTCCATATCCTCGAATGAATCTGCTGTGGCGGTGTAAACATAAGAAGCCGTAACTGGTTGATTTAATGCCGGAGCTGTTCCGAATGTAATAGTTGCTGTTGACAAAGTGAAATCTGTATCTTCAACCTTCAGCGTGCCATTGACATATAATTGCAATGAACCACTGACAGGGGTATGGTCAAGTGTAAATGTCTTCGTCCCGCCGTCTCCCATACCGACATATTCAGCCGATACTATTTGAGTTGAGGCGGGGTTTGACTGTATAAAATTCCTAGCCTGATTTAATGTTACTAATGCTGTTGCTGATAAACTCATAATCTACCCCTTCCGTTCAGGGACTTCTACCGATTTGTCCTGCATAGCCATCCCGTGATGCATCCATAATTCCGCTTCGTCCTTTTTGGCATCCACGATTTCGTTTGGCTTGTAGGCTATTTTCTTTCTTGCGTGATAAAATGGTTTTAATATTCTGACTCTCATTTATTCCTCCTTATTAACGTACCCCCTGCTGAGCAAAGGAGATTAACTCTGACAGGGGGTACGCCCTTACGGGTTAATTTATGCAGCCGGAACAGCGATAGTTATACCGTTGTCAGCAACCTCAGTTTCGTCAACGTCAGATGAGAAGTTTCCAACCCAGTCATCGTCAGTTCCCGATACATACAATGCAGTTGAGTAATCGCCACCTAAGAAGTTCTTAGTGACGATATTACAGCCACCCGTAGCGCCTGAAATATCAATAGCGCCATCAGGAGCGGCCATAGTCCCAGCGGCAATCAAGCCCTTACCTGAGAAGTAGGAATTAGTGATTATTGACTGCCTCATTCTGCACGAGATATGTCTGGTATTGGAGTGGAATTTGCAGTTGTCGATAATCCACCCTGAAGGCTCTGAAGATGTGTAGGTATGGCCGTAAATAGCACAGCCGTGAGTTGCGGTGTTGAGGTAGTAAAACTCGCAATTTAGAATCTTGACGTTAGCCTGTGCGCCGTCTGTCTTAATTCCCCATTTCGAGCTTGCCTTACCCTGGAAGCGGCAATCTACGATAGTTGCCTGATGTGAAGCCCCTTCAAGTTCGATTCCCGCATTAGCTACGGCCGGTCGAAATCTTATATTCCTTACCAAGACATCCGCAGCCGCACTTATAGTCAAGCAGGGCGCGGTAGTATCAGGCGCAGTCCATAAAGCCTGATTTGTCGTTGTCCCGACCCCTATAATAGAAACTCCGGCAACATCAACCTCAACAGCCTCGTTAAATGACCCTTTGATAAACAGGGTGTCTCCTGCTACTAAGAGAGCAGCGGCGGTAGCGATGGTTTTCTTTGCTCCACTCCATGTTAAGCCGTCATTATCATCATCGCCGTCAGTTCCATCAACGTAGTAGCAAGTTCCTTTGAATGAGAACCCGGCACCCGATAAAGACCCACCGGCAAGGAATTTTAACTCCCCGCCGATGTTGAAAATATCATTACCGGATTCATCTATTGACCTATAGTTTGAACCCATATTTTACCTCCTAACTTGAGTAATATAATGCCGTTGCACAGGTTGAGACTTCACCGTTCGGCATAACTACGTTGAAGTACACGGATTTGCCATCCACTACTGTGATTTCAAGGTCAAGGTCTCCGTCAGTTTCTGATACACAGTAAGCGGCTATATCCGTTACTGGTTCGTATAGTATGGTCCCGTCCGTTCCGATTGCTATTTGAGATGTATCAGTGCTATCTACGGCCAAAGTCTGACCATAAGCGTCTGTAGATAAATAGCACACAACCGCAACAGGATGGTCGATGTCGTTTCCCCCTACATCCTTGAATTGCATTGCTATGTTCGGCGTTGTGGTATCGTTATCCGATACAGTAAATGCAACGTCTAATACTTGTTCTGATATTGTTGAACCCATAATTCCTCCTATGCGGTATATGTCAAAGCAGTGGCGCAGGTCTCAACCTCACCGTTAGGCATAACCACATTGACATAAACTGTTTTACCCGTGAGCATTGTTATTGTTAATCCCAAATCTCCGTCTGATTCAGATACGCAGTAAGCCATCACGTTAGTCGAAGGCTCGAATAATATCGTGCCGTCTGTCTTAATTGCTATCTCTGATATATCCGTGCTGTTAGCGGCGAGTGTCTGGCCGTGTGCATCAGTAGTGATATAAACCATCGCAGCTACGGGGTGGTCTATATCATTACCGGCTATGTCCTTAAACTGTATAGCCAGGTCTATTGTCTCGGTCGCGTTATCGGTTATAGTAAAAGAGACATCGAGTACCTGCTCGTTTAATGTTTGTCCCATAATTTCCCTCCAATTTTCTTAGGGGTGATTAAAGGCTCACCCCTTAAAGCCTTAATTTCTAGGTATTGTTATATAAGCCCCAGAAGGCAGCCGGTCGATAAACACCGCCGCCGACTCTCTTGTGAACCTTGAAGCCTACCAGTCCAGCCTCGGCATAGAGTTCGTCTAATCTCTGAATACCGATACCTGCTCTGTCAACAATCATATAACCCAGTTTGAAGTTGCCGAAGATGACATTTATGCCTTTAGTTGCATCATCGGCATAATTCATGTCGTCCTGCCTGATAACAGGATAGGTGTCAAAAGTATTCGGCGCTCCCGCTAATCCGGGTGCCCACATATAATTACCATAGTAACCACTAGCCACAGCCTCTTTATAGAGCCTAAGTTCAAGTTCGGTCTTGGAGTGCATTAACCACGCAGCCCCGTTCTTATACTGTGAAGGGAGATAGTACTCCGCTTTCAGCATATCATCAGGGATAGCCGTATCCGCAGTTGTCCAGTTGGTTTTATAAGATGCGATAATAGTAGCGTCAACAGCGACACCATCCGGCTGTGAATAGGTGGTGTGTCCAGTACCTACCGCAAACGCCTTAGCTTCCGCATTGGCGATGGCTACTGCAAAGGAATCAGCGATTATAGCCTGAATGTTTGCGTCAGTGTCGGACAGTTCGTCTTCACCGACTTTGGTTAATCCGTAAAGGTCTTCAACATAGATAGTGTCCTGAGTCGGGGTCATTGTGGATTCGGTAATATCTGTTCCTGTTTCGAGTTTACCCCATCCGACAGAAACTTCGGAGATTGAGTTGACCTTAACGGCATTACGAGAGGTATTCCTAACACGGCAATAATTTCTGATAGTGTTAATCTGAGCAACAGCCCGCATAATTTCGGCTTCCATATCTTCCGGTACAAGATAAAGACCCGAAGTGTCCTGAACAAGAGCCTTTTTCTCATCGGGTGACATTGCAGCCCTGCCCTCTCTCATATATTTCATAAAAGCGGACTTGCGGAATTTCTGCTCATCGGATAACTGTCTTTCCTCACCCGGAAGTACCAGCTTTGCTCTTTCGTTATCCATTGAGATTTTGTCGAGCTTTTCCTTTAATCCGTCAAGGGCATCGTTCATTTTGGTAATTTCAGCCCTGTCCTCAGCTCTCCACTCTTCAACTTTTTTGACTGTCCCTTTCGACTCCTCGATAATAGAGTCGTTCTTGGCTTTCATTTGTTCCCAAGTGTCCTGTATTTTAGTAGTTAAATCTTTGATTTCCGGCATTGTTTTCCTCCTATAATTTTGCTATTGCGGCATCGATTCTTGAGTTAGCCTCTTCGATATCGAAGCCCTCTATTTCTGATTGGATTCCGTTCAATACATCCTCAATTTCTGCGGCTTCCGGATTAGCCTCGGTTTCAAGAGTGGTTTCTTCCGGCTCTTTAACCGATACCTTTTCAAGAAGTGCCTGAAGCGATTTAACAGCTTCCTCTATTGGTTCTGTATCTTTATTCCTTAATGACCTTTCTACGGCTTTAACGTCTAATACCTGAGCGGTGGGATTGGCTGCAAAGGTAACAGGTGAGACATCAAATAACTTGACCTCTTTTAAGTGTCTGATATTATCTACAAACTTCTCAGTGATAGTCTGATAACCGATAGACATCTCATTGATAACCCCGTCTTTCATAAGAGCCAGGACTTCTTTTGCCCTCTGAACTCCGAGTGTCAATTTACCCTTTACGAATAACCCTGTTTCGTCCTCGGATAATTCAATAGGCTTTCCGATAGGCTCGAATACATCGTGATTCCAGAGTATTTTTATCCTTCCCCTGTTCTCTTTGATGGTCTTTTTGAATGCCCCTTTATCGACCACATCCCCATAAGAGTCCGGGATGTCGGTAAACGTTGAAGCATAACCCTCAAATGTCCCCTCTTCTTCGTTTGCCTCTTTAAGCTCAAACTTCATAAACTTGCGTTCCATCTAAACCCTCCTAAAATTGGGTAATAAAAAAGCCCCTTAATCGGGGCTTGGTGATTGACTATGATTTATTCAAACTGCATTACACATCTACAGTTAATTACCTCCGAAGCATCCCCGCCTATTCCCGGGGCGGTACACCCATTTGAAAATACTCCGTTTAACTGTCTCGATTCCCCGTCAAGGGCAGCGTGTGAATCCCTGACCCTTGCGTCCCTTGAACTAAGCCAGATTTTCGTCTTTAGCACCCCTGTCTGTTCTGCGGATGATAATTGACCGTAGGAAGCGGCGGCGGCAGTCTCGGTTCTGGCTACCCTCATCGCTTTATAAATTGCGTTCTCGTTATAAAACTTTCTCAATTCCTTGGCGATTTGAGTATTGGTTAAACCCTCCGCTACCCCTCTTTCTAATATCGACCTGACTTCCATTAAATCGGTCTCTTGGATTGACCTGATACTTTCAGCAGCATGAGCGGTAAGCCACGTTAAAACAGCCTCTGAATACGGGTCAAAGGTGTATTTCTTTTCACTCGGTTTAACTGACTTGATATTTTCCCCGAGTTCTTTCCCGAAGTCCTCTATAATGACAAACAAAGCCGCTTTTAAGTTTTTAGTCCAGTCATCCTTCATAGACTCGATAGCCACCTGTATGTCTGATTTCGATTTACAGGCTTTTTCTACTAGTAATCCCTCTTTCTCATATAAGGGCTTGAATCTCTTGGCTAAAACGTTCTCCCATGCTACCTTTCGTCTGTCTATCCGTTTCCAGTGCATTGCCTTTTCTTCTTCGGACTTCGACTTCCAAGGGATAACCTCGACAAGAGTCCAATTCTCCCAGTCCTCATCCTTTTCGGCTTCTACTTTGGGAGTGCCTACCGGCGCCACGCTGAAAGGCAGATAACCCGTCTCCCAGCCTTCGAACTCATCAAAGCCTAATTCCAGCTTGTTGTTGATTTGTTCAAAGGGAATACCCATTGACCATAATTTACCCGCCTGCTCGACTTTCTTCCCGAAGTCCTCTCTCATAGCGGAGACGTTAGACAGGTCATAGGAGATATAAATGTCATCATCATAAAGAGGCGCTACTTTCAGATTTAAAGTTGAGCGGATGTCATCCAATAAAGGAATGACTGAATCCTCGTATAATGCCCTTCGTGCTTCACTAACATTGTTGTAAGTCGAATGCTCCCTGTCTCCCAGTAGCCAGGGGTCAATACCAAAGGCGGCGGCGATGTCTCTTTTATTCTGTAAACGTGATTGAATATAATCCATCTCTACCGGGGTTAAAGACATCTGTTGCCACTTGTACCCGCCACCCAACACCCACGGCTCACCCCGTTTCGACTTTTGCAGGAATTTCTCCCTTACCCTCTTTGTGGCTTCTGCGAATTGTCCATCGTCAAGGGATTGCTCGAATTGAAATACCCCGGGCGGTACGTTTCTATTTTGTAATTGGACTTTCTGTGTGTCCTGTGCTTCGTTATCTGCGTCAATCGTTCTGGCCGCAGCCTGTAAATCTCCGATTCCCCAGTAAGGATTGCCGGGGTCGAACTGCATAAAATGTATAAACTGTTCCGGCGGGGCCTGAATAACCTTTCCGTTTGTAGGTTGTATCTCCCATCCTTTTAACCATTCTCCCTTAACGTCTGACGGGATTGGTTTAATCATATCGGGCATACATACCCAGAACTCTTTGGGTTGCCCGTTTACCATTAAAGGTTGTATTATCGAGTTCCCGCACAGTTTCAAATGAGCAATGATAAACTCCATGTTATCCTGCCCTGAAAACTCTCTATTAGGACTTGCCCACGTCTTTGTGAACGGGTGATTGTAGATTTCTTCCCCGTCTTTGGTAACAATCCAGGGAATGCCCGATGCCGCTTGCACGATAGTCCTTATAGACCGATATACGAATACCGATAACCTATAACCATCTTTAACAGCCCGCTGGACCGTCATCTGCGGATAAATAGGGGTATTGGATGTATAAAACGAAGTCAAGTCAAACTGGTTTATCTGCCTTTTCGCAGGCAGTAATGAGTAGAATATCCGCTCCCGTAGTTTCTCTAACATAGTAGCTCCTATCCGATATGTAGGGGATTGTGATTTATAGTTAATAGCTTTCCGATAACTGCGTATCTTCTCGAATCCATCCCGTGTGAAAAGTTGTGTGTTGTCTTATCGGTCAGCTTGCCGTCTTTATCGGGAATGTACCTGAAGTTTCTTTGTTCTTTTATGCAGTTAGTGGAGTCTTTGGTCCAGTACTGTTTATATTGACGTACCTTCTGATGGCCGAACTCCACAGAGTCAGCCCCTTTCGGGCAAGGCTTGATGTTGAATCCCCTGCGATGTATTTCCTCGATAGATTTCGGTTCTGCCGCGTCGGCGAATATCTCATCGTAGTGTTGGCGGACTCCCAGCTCATTCATCCTATTTGAAATCATATCATTGGTTAATCCGGTCTGATAAATTAGCTCCTGGGAATACAGTCTGTCTTCGATAATGACGTTCTTTGTTAAAACAGAGGGGTCATTAGAATAACCGAAGTCCAACCCGTAGAAGTAATCGCCTTGAGGGAGTTCATTAACCTGTTCAAAGTGCGGATAGACTAAGCCCTCGATTTTACCCAGTTTGCCGTAAAGATAAACGTTCGCCCAGTTAGGGTCTCTCGCCCCCATCGCCTCGATGTTTTTAATGACCTCCGGCGGGGTTACATTCACGGCATCCTTATATGTCGAATGTATATACTCCGTATCAGGGTCGTTAATTAAACCATGTTCGTGGATAAAAAATTCCGATACAGGATTCCAATCAGCTATAGTGCATTTTTTAGTGCGGGTATCCAGTTCTCTATAGGCATCATACGGTATATTATTAACCTCATTGATAAATAATATATCCCTGCGAGCGCCCCTCAATTTACTCGGCTCGTCAGCGGAGAAAAATTCTATCTTGCCATTCCCAAAATCATAAACGGAATCCGTTTTATTGAATTTTGAAGGGTCGAAATCTGCTCCCATTAGATTGATAAAATCTCTTAAGCAGCCCCTTTTTATATGCGGCACCGATTCGGCTATTATCGATATTAGTAAGGGTTGCGGAGCATACGTGGCAATCAATATAAGTAATTGGAGTATTGAGTAGGTTTTTGATGAATAGGTACCGCCTTCATTGAATATATGGCGCCGCCCTTTAAGATAGGCCTGTGCGTTCTTCTCGTAAATTGATGTCGTTACCCATTTCATTATTTAATCGCCATTGTAGTAATCTTACTTGTCCCGATAACTCAATGACTTCCTCTTCTAATTTTTTAATTCTAGAAATCCTGCCGTCATTCAACCCCTTCTGGTAGCCGTCTTTATAACCCTTATGGTGGTCTGTAATGTGTGCCGCGTTCGTGCTTAATTCCAAATTTTCAATCCTATTGTCATACTTAATGCCGTTTTTATGGTGTACCACCTCAAAACGGTTTAAGCAACGACCTAAATGTTTGGCCATAACTAATCTATGCTCTTGGATATAACCCCAGCTGGTAGCCATTGGGTAAAAGAAATCATCAGGATAAACTTTAACAGCTATATATCCCTTAGCGTCTACCCTCCTACCGCCCTTCCAATTAACATTATTGACACCGCGGGTATTAACGCCCAATTTATAGTATTTGGCTGCGCATGAATGACATCGTTTTGTTTTGGTATCTCCATTTTTTAATAAAGCTACCCAGCGCTCCTTGCCGCAACCAATGCAGGCAGTCCAAATAAATTTACCGTCCCATTTATGGCCTATCTCTTTACCGTGTTTAATAGTGCCTACTTCTGGCATTATTCCCCCTTGATAATTCGTTCCGTTAATTGCCTGGCATTTTCACTAACCACATTTACAACTATTTGCCGATTGTCGTTATTTACAACTGTGGTGTTATCCGAGTAAACTCCATCCATCTTGTTTAGCTCTTTTATAGCCTCTATGGGATTGTGTAGTCTTACCCTTGTTATCAATGTAGGGTTTGCGCCGTTATCATCGTATTTGGTTGTTGAGACAATCTCTGATATTGAGGCCGTATTAGGAGACTCTTTGCCTATGTTAATCCAGCCACCATCCATACCTGATTCTTGATAATCGGTTAGCTTAGCCCTTGCTATCTCTGATAATATCTCCTTACGTTCGGTTACAGAGGCTATTTTTGTATTCTGTGCCTTCTCACGGAGTTCTGATAATCTCTTTAAAACCTTTTCATTGCTTGCTAACCTCGAAGCATTCGCATCAATAGTTGTTATAGCATAATTAGGTTTATAGGACTGTATATAAGCCTCTCGTTGGGACATACCTTGAAAGACGTTGAGGCAGAAATTTTCTTGTTTTTGTGTTAGTTTATCTTTCATTGTTTAATCCGTTGGAAAGCCCGAGGCTGTTTTGGAACGTCAGGGACGTAGCGGAAATTGAAGCTAACCATATTATGGTTATCCGAAGATTAAAGTAATTTAAACTTCGGATTACGGGCTACGTGAAATATCGTAGCCCTAATTCTTTCCCTCGTATTCTCTCCACTTGTCAGCCAGCAAATCATAATACCTCGTTAGAAAGCTAAAGTAATTATCCTTGTTGACGTCCTTTAATAATTCGTGTGTGAATTTCAGGTTTAACTTATATATCGCCATAAACACGATTTCATTTCTCGTTGAATAGGTTATCAATTTAATCCCTCATTAGGAATCAGGCTATCTTTTACATCGTTTAGTACTTCTGTAGTCTTTGATATTAATTCTGCCACAGATTCGCATTCTAACGCCACAGAACGGCATTCCGTTGATACCTTGTCAAGATAAAAAGCCTCTGCTTCGTGTGCATTAGCCAGTTTATTCATCTTGTCTTTATAGTCCTCGAATCCGTCTTCAAAGGTTGTTTTCATTTCTTCCTTATTAGCCAGCAACCCACCCTCTTTGCTCTCTCGGCTATGTTACCCACTCGACCTTTATTGGAATTGACACAGAGATAATACCCTGCATAGTTGGTTTGATTGGCGTGGCTACACTACAGTATTTGAATTTCGGGTTTTATCACCATAAATCCTATCTAACTCAATATTTACTCGTTTCCCCTTATGATTTTAATCTCCAATACCATCCGTCTTCCTTTTTGATTGCTTTTACGGATGTTATTAATCTGCCTCGGTATATTTTACCTGCATACATGCTCTCATTTGGTCTTACCCTGTATATAGTTCCTTGATTTTTCCAATCATAGGGGATGTGCAGATATTGACAATTTTCTGTGATTAAATAATCGTCAACAAGTGGTAACGGAGCTTTTATTCCTTTGTATGGTTCTACTTCGCTACCATCCCAGCAAAACAAATTCCAATCAAAAAATCGCCCGGGATAGCCGCAGGCTGTAGAATTATGTTTACTGATTCTATAATCTTTAAACATTAAAACTTCCAATTCCCGTTGTCTTTAGCGGCCCCGCCATTTTTACCTATATAAACAAGTTCGCCACAATCTGCGCATTTGACAGTATCTCTCTTCATTCAGTCGGCCTCCTCAAAGGTTTATCGATAACGTGAATGGGTTTGTGCTTATCGCCCCTTACTGCCTGCCCGAAGTTCTCCATCAAGCCTAATATCAGCTCTTTTGCGCCGGGTATATAGGCACTCATTCCATAGCAGTCAAATACTTTCAGAATAGCGTTTAATTGTAGCCCCGCCTGCCCGACAAGTTTGGCATAGTCGTTATCCGATAAAACTAATTCTTTTTTAATGTATTTCGGGGTCATATCGCTCCAATTATTATCAATGCTATTCCGCATAATATCCTCAATAATCGAATCCAGTGGTCTTTGAGAAAGGTTTGATTAACACCATTCCATCCCTTTGCGTTGGCATACAACACCCAGCTATAAATGCCATCGGATAAGAGCCACATTCCTATTAAGCCTGTTATATATCCCATTCTATACTTCAAGCCTCATTACAGATTGACAACATCTCTTTGCAGCTATTTCGCAATACTTTTCCTCTATCTCTATACCGATACATTTGCGGTTTAATATCTTCGCTGCTAATGCTGTTGTACCGCTACCGAGAAAGGGGTCGAGGATTAAATCAGCTTCAGGGAAGAATGATAAACACCATACCATTAAATCATCTGGTTTCTGTGTGGGATGGTATTTGTCATAACTAACTACCCATTTTCTATAAATCTTGGCTGGCATATCCTTACTAACCCAAGCCATTTCGCACATAGCAGAACTAAAATCTCTCGATTGCAATTTATCCCATACAAAAAACATTTACTCTGCGGTAAATTAAAATAGTTACCACCCCATATAATTTGATTATCCCCATAACTCAAAAGCCATTGTAATAACTCCTCATCAACAGGTTTATTATCCCGATCGCTTTTGCTGAATTTTTGTCTAAAAGGATTAGATGCAATTCCTATCCCATACGGTGGGTCAGTTAATACTAAATCAACCTTAACGTCTAATTGAGGTAATATCTCCCTGCAATCGCCGTTGTATATCGTTACATATTCGTCTTGATAATAAGGTGTTACCAACATTCAAATCCTAACTGCTCCCCGCATTTGCAGGTTATTGAATATGTCATTGACGTACTTATTACTCGGCAATCTTTTAACTTCACAATCCCGCATTTCGGACATTCTATTTCATCGGGAGTTTGTACCGAAGTGATTATCTTTACGAATTCGGGGTCATTCCAATTATCTATTGCGTTACTCATACAATTTACCACCAGTCGTAAGCATCCCTATTCTTTATAACAGGGATTTCCTTACCCTCTCGCAATGCCCTTTCTTGTCGTGTTCTTTCTATTCTGCGATTCATCCTTTTAAACCAAGAGGGTACTCCACCACACCACCAAGCCCTGCCCCATTTATTTTTCAGGGAATGTTTATTGTCCTTAAAAGTATCACTCATACAATTTACCCCTGAATACAAACTTATGTTTGATTATCGGTACTTGTTGAACGAAAAATCTCTTATTGATAAAAGTTACCACCGCAAAGCCCTGCTGCCAGTTGGGATTTTTCACGTATTCAGGGTTTAAGTCGCACAAACAAGCATTTTCATACCAGCCCTGCGTATCATCGTCTATTGTTTTTAGATGAGAGCCGAACCGGTGGGAATGTCCCACTATCCCACAACCGCCCCTCTTTTCGTACATCGCTTTGGCAGTCCAGCCGGAATGCTTAGAAACCGAATCCCCATGTTCGATTTTGAAAATGTCATTGACTTTAACTATCGAATCATAAGGCGCATAATCAATACCGAATATGTCTAATCCTAATTGCCGTCTAATATCCAATGCCCTTAACTCGGATAATTCAGGGGCTTTATTCCAGAGATAAGCACGTAGTCTGTCCTCGTGGTTACCGGCACACATAAAGATTTTGGCATTCGAGGCTTCTTTAATCTCCCTTAATATACAGCGTGTTAAATCAAGGTCATCTTGGAGCGATAACCTCCTGGATGGGTCTGTGCTGAACCTTGATATATTGTAAAAATCTATTATATCGCCGTTCAGACAAATATAATCAGGTTGTAAATCTTTAATAACTTTAATTACAAGCGAAACTGTTATCGGGTCGTGATATGGAATGTGCAAATCGTTTATAATCAGGATTTCCTTACATTCCTTGCCAACGTCTAATGCTAACGCCTTGCCAGTACCTTTTATGAAGCTGTTTTTTAATTCCGGGGCTTCTTGTCTGATAGGATTCCGCTCCCTCCTAGCTCCATAACGCCTTCTCATCGCATCGGTAAAGTTTCTTCTGTCTGCGTAGCCGTATTGCTCAGCCAGTTTATCCACAGTAGGAGAGTTGCAGGTTAAATATGTTTTAATTAGATTGTCTGATTCTGCCGTGTCTTTTTCCGGTAATCTACTCATTACACCTCTCTAAACTGGTCGATTTTCACCAGTTTGTAAACATTGAGCGGGGGAATCGATACAAACTTTGAACTATTCGATATTTTAGAAAAGTTGAACTGCCGAGCTTTTCTCGGTGGTTGTTTCCAAAAAGGAAATACCCACCCGGTTGCGTACACTTTATCGTACGAAATAGTGTACTCTTACTACACTTTTAGCGGGGAAAGTAAATTAGTGGGTTTTATAATTTACGGAAGGTGTCTTTCCACCCGACTACTAGGTGATAAGGGATGTACTACCCGCAATATCACGTCTCTCGCCATCGGTTCCTGAGCTTCTCCGCTGCTCGTTCTCTCCGTAAATTTGGAGTTTGGTTGCGGGTGTCGGTTCCGCCCCGACTCCTCAGGTTTATGAGACCTGCGACTTATCTGATTTGTCCTACCCACTAAAGAACCCCCCACTCTATACGTCTATAGAGGCTACCGTTAATTCTGTAGTGGGTTGCGCTTGCCATAAGGACTAACCCTTTCAGGTAGAGGCTCAGGGGGTGATATGCTGTCTTACTGAGCTGGTGGGCTGCTAATGTCTCACCATTAAGTTCTTCCATACGTCAATTAAGCGCAGGACAGCAATCTCAAAACTCACTCAGTAAGCCGTTACTACAACTACACTTGGTAGTTAAGCTCGTAATAAAAAGGCCTCGACTTTGGGGTCGAGGCATACTTATACACTTTACTATAAGTAAGATAGCACTTTATGACTAAAATGTCAAGTAATTACACATTTACTTGTCGTTATGTCCACTAAATTGCCAAGTTTATTCGTTACTTGCTTTGTTTTCCTGTCTCTTAACCATTCGGAATAGGTTTGATTGCGTCTCTTAACCCCTGAACAGATATAATTAAGTGCTTTCTTAGCAACCGGGCAGAGGAATCGGTAATCTTCCGTATGACCGACTTGGATTTCCCATACCAAAGTTTCTCCATCTTCCTTTGTCAGTTTTAACCGGTATTCTATTTCGGCTCTTATCATACCCGGAGTTTCAAATGGCGCTGAATGATTAACCTTATGCCCTCCGCAATTTTCAGCAGGTTCAGACGGCCACTCCCCAGCCTCCAACGGTAATACGTTGGCGATTACCCAGATAATATCATCTCGTAGATATTTGACTTGATACGGTCTGTAAAACTCTACCATCCTTTCCCCCTTGTCTTGATGTCGTCTGCTTTACTGATTTCCCTGTTAATTGCGTCTATATCTAAATCTTTCGGGATTGTGTGCTTAATCGGTTTTACTTTCGGTACGCTTAATGGCTCATTAGGATAATTAACCCTTTGAAAATGAGCTAGCTTATTTAACGTGATAGTTTCGCCATCGTGTTCTTCTTTCTCATTCAATAGGATTTCGTATATCAGCATCACTTTCTCCTACTCATATCAAATCCTCTAATTGCAGAGCGAGTTTAAACAACACTATTTCGTTATGGGATATAGGTGCGCCAGCTTGTAGTTTGGTTAATACCGCTTTAATTGGCGGGCAATACTTATTCGGAGCGCCGAATATTATCTGGTTATGCCCGATGTGGTTATTTGACATATTGGCACGCTCAAATACGCCGTTGTTATTTGTTAGAGCATAATTCAACTCATTACAGTCCTTGCAATAACCTATTTCCATTCCTGCCTCCAGTTATTTCTTGATAAACAAATTCGTTTAATTCCATTTAACCACCGTGTTCTTGGTGCACATTTGCTTTTCTTGAGCGTGGCAGCCATCTTCAAAGGGGCAATCCCCTTCTTTTAGGCAGTTATGATAAACCCCATCGATAATACACCCAAGTCCGTGCCTGTAATAAGTTTCCCCTTCTTTGAGTTCGGGTTTGTCGCCTTCGTTTACCGGATGTCCTCTACGCATTCCAGCTCCTTTGTTTTCTCTTTAAGTTCGGCTTTGATTTTCTCCCTGTCTATCGGGTACTCTTTTAGTGTCATTGTGGCGACCTCCTGGAGTTCCGAAATCTCCTTCGGGGTCATCACCTCGTACATAAAAGACGTTAATTCTAACTGGTCGTTATCTACTATTCCATGACAGCCCTTTCTGCCGGTACTGGGATTATCCTTACACAATGGGTAAACATTCCTTAAATCCCACCTTACTGTCTTCCTGGAGCGTCTGTACATATGAGCTACTTCAATCCATTCTACCCCGACATGCTCTCCACATCTCCGACAATACCCATCCGAAATTAACCGGATATACTTTCTAACCAAATCATCCAGGGTACCGTCCCTAACACCCTCGTTTCTCTTTTTCTTTTTAATCATCTATCCCCCTCTATTATCGCTTGTAGTTTGGCTTCAAGTTTAATGTTATATTCTGCAGCCACGGCACATATTAGTTTTGACATACCCTCGTTTGTCCCTCTGATAAAACCATCTTGGTATGTGTTGCATAGTGGATTAGGTGGAGCGATGGTAATATAATGGCAATAATTGTAATCGTCTTTTATCTCCCATATTTTGGTGAGCATTATATCCATCATTTTATTGATAGTGGATAATTCTATATCTTCCTCTGTCAGTATAAGTGCTTCCAGTTCTGCTATACGTGCCTGTAATTCACCGTTTAACTTTCTATGGGATTCGTTGATTGTTTCCAAGTCAGTCATTCTCTTTTTAAACGTATCCGAAACCTCTTTTTGTATATTAAATAATTCTTTCCAGTATTTAACCTTGTCAGAAAAGGATAACCCACGGTCTTTATCTGGTATTTCTCTTAGTTTATCCTTTGTAAGCACATTACAGGTACATTCACTCTCATATCTACCACATCCTCTACAAGTTATTTCGTTCATTTCAATTCCTCCAGTGTTTGCTTTTTAAATTCGTTCCATTTAGAAGCACCTATATATACACTTTCTGTATAGCCATATTCTCTAGTAACAACAGATACTTGATAAGAATCTACAAAGTCAAGTACTTTCTTAACCGCTTCCTCTTTCTCTTTATCATCAAGGGCTTTTTGTGCTTTGGTTGCCCATATTCCTACATCTACTGATAATTGACAATAAGTGCTATCTTGGCTTGCATATTTAATAATCTCTTCTTCTGGTACCAGCCCATCTTCCTTAGCCTGTAACTGGACAAAACCTGCTTGTTTAATGATAGAGAGTATTTGTTCAGCATACTCATAACAGCCTTCTTTGGAAGCATAGCCACTTATTCTGGTACGCCCGAACTCTTTAGTAACCATCCTATCACTTAGAGTATCCCAATTACTTAGCCCCCTAATAATTGCAATTTCCCTTGCTATCTGTTCTTTTAAGTTATCCATTTTGTTCTCCTTCGAAACCTTTCAATTCATCCGATACCATTTCATCGTTGAATTTATAATGCCCACCTCGCCTATGCTCTTCCCAGTACAAACTCCAAAAGAGATAGTTCAGTTGTAAAGCATCAATAATATCTTCATTCCCTGACCAGCCACCAGTATCTAGTTCTAATGTATGTTTAGTCCTATGGAAGCCCCAATCCCCAAATTCCCAGATTTGCTCTATAAAATCTAACAGTTCAAAAACACGATGCTTTGTTATATCAAATTCTTTTATGTATTTAAGCTGTTCCTCTGTTGGATATTTCATCTTATTCTCCTTCCTTAAAGCAGTCTGAGGGTGGGTATAAATATCTGCCAAGTGGAATGTAAATATCTGCCCCTTGATACCTGTAGAGATTAAACTCTGGCTTGGCTAGATGGTTGAGTAAGGCTATTTGTATTTCTTCAAAGTAATCTCTATTTGTACCTCCAGTCTGTAATATGTCATCTAATTCAGACTTTGGTAACATCAGCTTTGAGAGATTAGATTGTTCTTTTAAGTTATCCATCTTTTACCTCGCTCATTGCTTTATGAACATCCCGTAATTTATCTACCATGTCCTTTTTTATCCGTAGTGGTATATCATGGTATACAAAGTAGTCTACAATTTCCTTGATGCAAGCTTCCATAGTCTCTAATGCAGTTAAGTACTTTTTCATTATTTGTTCTTCCTGTTTATCCATTACTTAACCTCCTCTACTGTTTTAGTATCAACAACAACCCACCATTCAAAGGCTATACATTCCTCATCTATCTCGACTAATTCGCCAACAATCACATTGGGTGCTGCTAAATATCCTTCAACCCATTCCCCCTTCTTAAAGAGTGGTTCACCATAACACTCGACATCACTGGCTACTTGCCCTTTGAATTTCATATTCTTAACTCCTCTCATATTTATTGGCTCTGATTTTATATACATTTAATCCCCCCTTTTATTTATCCTTATAAGACTGCGTTTTTTTATCAAACAGCACGTTGACTATTAAATTAGCTTCACCTTGTCGTTGTTTGGCGATACTGTAATCTGATTGATTGACACGCCCTTTTTGTTAAGGTCTAAACACGCTTTATAAATCGTGCCGTTCTGGTCTGAATAAAAGTCATCCGGCAGTAAATCAGGCAACTCAGCCCCTAATAATAACGACCCGTTGACTGCTTCTTCTGCTTCGTAATCGTGCGGGATTTCCATTAAATACCTCCCCATTGTTCTGCCATAGCACTTATGCTTTTTACCCAATCATAAAACTCTTTAATAGACATATCATTCTTTGCGATATTGCATTTTCTACAACACGGTACAACATTATCGATTAAATACCCCTTACTACTATCTAATCTATCTAAGCCATTGTATGTAAAATCTAATCCATTTCCTTGCCCTTTTCTGGTCTGGGTAGGTGGTGAACCGCAGTAATAACAATTCTCTTGTGAGATATTATAATACTCTTGTTCTGATAAGCTCCAACTGTGCTCGCCTTGCCTTTTATAGTTCTGTAAAATAACTTGCCTCATAGCCCCTAGACTACCTGGGAGGGCAGTTGCAGCTCTCGTATCTTTTCCTAAACAGCCACAACTTTTAGTGTTGCCAGATGATACATTCGCCGCTTGCAGTATTTTTTCTTTGCCACAATCACAACGAAATAAAATATATCTACGCCAATGTTTACCAGTGTACATATATTTTATTGCAGTTAATCTACCAAATTTGTCGCCAGATTGCACAAATACTCTTTTATTCATATATCCATTATACCACAATGTCTATGATACATCAAGGTAAGTTAGACCACTGCGCAGCCATCGCTTCCGCTATACCCTGAAATGTGCGGCTTCGATTTTTCCACCTGTCCTTTGACGGCGGCTCTTTATGCACCCTGCCTAACCTACCCTCAACTATATTTGTCGGTTTTAATAGTGGGAGATTTTTCAGCCATAAGCATGTTGCTTTTGTTTCCCCGTGTCCAAACATCCAAGGTTGTATAATCTGTTCGGGTTTTCTAATCCTTGTCGAGATAACACTAATCGGGTTTTCTATCGCTATTCTTTCAATCGGCGCATACATTAAAGAGTTAATGAAATCCAACGCTTCCTGTTGTTCTTTTATCCGTTCCTTAAACCACCTTGCCCCACTAACCGCCAGATAAGTACACGGCGGATGTGCAATCATTAAATCCCAGCCATCGTTTAAATGTTTAAGTACATCATCCCGGATATGCCATTCTGGATTACCCTCGGTTGGTAATATATCGCAGGAATAAGCCTCGTGTCCTCGTTCCCTAAAAGCCCTTGTTACTACCTGGCTGAACTCGCAGGCTACTAATACTTTTTTTGTCTTAATTCCCATATTATCCTTTGAGCCTCCTTTTATTTATCCTTATAAGACTGCGTTTTTATTGCGTATTAACTAATTCCTTTTGCTGTGGCGCGGGAATAAAATCGGGGTACTTCATCCAGTCCGGTAATTTCTTGAAGCACTGCCCGCAGTAGAATTTCCCGTTTCGCAGATAAGCTGAGCCGCTCAAAGCGTTAATAGGGTTCTGACAATGTTCCCCTTCGCAGTTATAAGACACCATCGGGCGGGTCCTTAATAATCCTTCGTTCATTTCGCCCCCTTCAACGGCCTGTAATCACTTCCCCTGTTAATAACAATCCGGCTTGTTTCACCATCCCCAAACCTTGATACAACCCGCGCCGGCAACTCTTTAATATCAAGATTTGCAGTCAAAACAGTAAGTAGTCGGGTCCGGTAGCGGTAATCTATAAAGTCCTCGAGAATGGCACATTCATAATCAGATCCCTTGCCACCCAACCCGAAGTCATCCATAATAAGACATTTCATTTTTTTATAATTGTTTATCCGGTTGTCATAAGCATCGATGTATTCACTCTTCATTGCTTTTTTAAAGAGGTTAAGCATTTCTCCGAATTTAATCACCGGTGCGATGATGCCTTTTTTGTAAAGCTCTATCGACAACCCCTCGCACAGATGGGTTTTCCCGCTGCCTGTAGTCCCCATACATAACAGCATGTACCAGTCGGGGAGAGTAGAAAGTTCTTTAAAAGCCTTAAGCGTTTCAGCGGTCCCTGATGCCTGCTTGAAATTCGCAAATGTGTTGTTCAAAGATGTAATATTCAGTCGCTTTTTTAACTGCTCTCTCTGCTCTTCAATGCTTGGTTCGTTCTCGGAAATAGTCGGCTGGGTCGGTGAACTCATCCGGTTTAAGGATTTTTCCATTACCGTTGCTGTTAGTTTTTCCATTGTTACCCTCCTTTTCATCTCGCCGCGCCCAATTTAAAATCGCGGCATAATGGTCTTTATATTTATAGCCCTTACTTCGAATGCCAGCGGAAAGGGTTTCAATAAGTTGGCCCGCCCTGGCTTCGCCGAATTTGTCGGTAAGTTTTTTATATTCTTCTTTTGAAAGTAAGACGTTTTTAAACTCTCCGTATTTTTCTTTATATATTTCTTTATTTAATTTAGTTTTATTTAGTTTAGTTTGTGGCATTAATGTCGTTTTTTTGGGGTTTTTGTTTACATTAACCCCGTTATTGTCTGCAATAACTGTTTTTATGTCTTGTAAAATGGGTTTTTGTGGCACTCCTTGAGATGTTCTTTTATAAGCATCCGCAATCCCGTCAACGAAGTTTTGGCTCCAGATAATTTTGTTTTTGTATAATTCTTCATCGATTGCGCCTAATACTGCTAACATATTGAGTACATTAACGGCGGTTTCTGTATCATTTATGTGGGTTTTTGCTAACAAAAACTCCCAATCCGAGGCATTATTGAAGTCATAATAGTGTCCTGCCGATTTACCAAGAAGCTGTAATAACTTAAACCAAAAGGCATAACCGTCATTGCCGAATTTATTTTGAATAATAGTCAATGTTTTCCCATCGCTGGCATCGGTATCATGCGGGAAATAATCTATAGTCATTTTATTTGGCCTTGCCATTTATCTATCTCCTACGAGAATATTTACCATCTGGAATAAGTCCACATTGCGCCCGGTCAATTCATAAGAGTGCTGGATAAAAAACTCCCTTAAATCAGCTTCGTTTATATGCCAGCACCTGGAGCCGTCTTTCTGCGGCCTTACCCCGTGTTCGAAAGAGGCTTTTAATATTCCCTTATCAATCCATTGTTGTGTCTTATGGTGGTCAACCCCGCATATCTCGGAGACTTCCTTTTTGGTGTACCAGCCGTCTCTTACCCTCTTGCCGCAACCCAGCCTTTTCGCCATAACCTGCACTGAATTGACACTTCGTCTTAATAACCTTGCAACTGCTTCCGGACGGTTTTTACCCATTAACTCAGCCAGCTTTTCCTTTTCCCTTTCTGTCCACCTACGGCTCTTGTCGATAGCAAGCCCCATTTGCTGGACCTGTCCCTTAACAGCATATAAAGTAATCTTTTCGCTAGTTAAAACCGTTAATCGATTCGCAATATCGATGGCACTTTTATTTGTGCCTTTATACATCATCCGGACGATTCCCTTTTCCTCTTCTGTCCATGTGTGCCTGAACGCAGTCCCGCCCTTTTTGCCCATCTTGGAATATTGCTCTTTAGTCAATACTGTCATTTATTACCTTCCCCTTAGGATATTTAATAACTGTGTTTTCAATTTAGCCTCGTCAGTATTAGCATTACTAATAGACGCCCCTTTCGGAGCGTTTCGGCTTATTCCTGTACCGCTTTGATTTTCAGATAGCATTCACTCGGCAGGTCGGTAATCTCGTTCTGTGATTTGTAACCAAGTGCTTTACATACCTGCGCAGGCTGCATGTCAAAGTCCTCGTTACAGGCTTTCATAAGTTGGGTAAGTGTTTTAATTGTTGACGGGTCCCGTGATTCTTTTATCGTCTCTTTTACAGATGCGGACTCTAAATTATCAAAGTCCTTGTCGGCGTCAGTGCTATCATCCGGCCATATATCTTCAATGTCTTTTCCGGCTTGTTCCTTAGAGGCTGTTATTACCTCGTCTTCTGTGTCGGGGTATAACAAATCCGGCTTATCTTCATCCGGTGGCGGAAGCATAACCTTACTCGGTGATAATGCCCCCAGCTTTTGGATTTCGGCCAGTGTTATATCGGTTCGTATTTGCAGAATATTAACTGTCTTCTTTTTGCCGTCCGGTGATACTTCTTTCGGTTCGATTGTCAGCCTCAAAGGAATCATACTAATTCTTCCGCATATATTCCTTATCAGCTCTATCGCACTATTGACGGCAACGATTGAATGATATGAGCTGGTGTCAAGCTGCCACACCCCCAGCCCGGGTACTGACGGCAATAGAAACTGGAGGTTCATAACTTCCTTGCATTTCTTTTGCTGGTACATTGTGCAATCACGTCCGGAACACGGCATTTCCCTTCTGATGGTTTCCACTGTGTCTCTGTGTGCAAAGTCTCCGGTCTTGGCATCTATGAGTCTGTAGCAAGTTTCCCCGTCTCCCTTACATACCAAACCCCGGAAGCTCGAATAGCATTTATAAAACTGGTTGGCAAACTTTGTCTCATCTTCTACCGGGAACATTATCGGCAATGACTTTGGCTTATCTCCAAATACCTCTTTTAGTTCATCAGGTAATACGAAGTAGTCCACTGATTCCGGGTGTTCACCATTGCCACTTTTGTTTGCAACCTTAACCCCTGTTCTGATTTTACCCAATCTGGGCATTTGTCTCTGTTCTGATAATCCTTTAATTGGCATCTATTCTCTCCTTTACCTCGGTGTAATCCTTAATTGGTCTTCCTGCCACGCTTTCACTCCCGGAATCTTTACTCCGGCAATAACAACCTTGCGGATTTTAACCATGTCGGCAACCTTGTAATCATCCGGAAGGGCAGCAAAGTCCTCGACCTCAAACTTCCATACCTTTGCAGTGTTCATATCACCAACATTGGCATGTGCTTCCATAATCGGCTGCGCTTTGTTCTCAATGGTCAGTATTTCTTTCGACAATTCACCGGTGGCTATCATTTCAGCCTCGGCAGCTGCTCTGGCCGCACACTCCGCTATTTCTTGTAACCGTCTCAATTCAGCCTGTTCTTTATTGAAAGTAAGAATCTTTGAACGGGTGACTGAATCAGCTTCTTCGAGTGGTTTCATTATGGAGTCAAAATCGGCTTTGATATTTTCAAGGTGTGTTTTAATCGGCTTGGTGTATTCATCGAGGTAAGCCTTAGCGGTCTTTTTGAGCTTGGCAATCATAGAGAGGTCATCGGTTGCGACCTTCACATCTTCGAGGGACTTGATAACCCTTTTCTGAGCGTAAACCAGCGCGGAGTTAGCATTATCAACCTGAGCGGCGATAAGGTCATCCTGCATAGGGTGTACCTTAATCAATGCCCTTTGGTCAATGGGGGGTTCGCGGGGTACCGGGGTGTCATCTTCTGTGGTGTCCCATGGTATGGTTAAAGTGTCTTCGTTTTTAATTGTTTCTTCCATTTGTTTTCTCCTTTTTCCTGTAATTACAATACCGGCATCTTTTATACCTTTGCCCGTCAGGATGGCTCATATACCAGTAATGAGTTAAACTGTGGAATCCTAATAAGCATTTGATTTTTCTTGTCATCCCTCCAAACATCTCATTTCACCACCACATAGTTAGTGCCTTTGAATGTAAGCGGATAAACTTCCCTTTGCTTTTCGAGTTCCCCGATAGTAACATCGGCTTTTAATAACTGCGATAAAACCTTGTTTATTTTGCCTTTTATCTGATATACTCCTTTTATCATCCTTTTCACCTCCGGAGCCGCTGTTTAGCTCGGCGGCTCCCACTTTTTTATTTGCCCTGTATCTCTTACCCCTTAATTCCTCCTTTAATTTTTTATCGGCATCCAGGGCTTGCTGATGCCGTATTTCGCTTAATGTTAATGCTCTTGGTCTGCCACCCTTCAGCCCCCGCTCACGCATCCCATCAACCCCGTGCCTCTCAAGCTAGCCAAGCCTCCTAATCTCCCGCACTCACTCTTAGTCATATTGTGTTTTCCCCTTCGTGAAAGCATCCGCATATTTAGAAATCAATTCGAGCTTCGTTTCCTCTTCCATGTCGGCACACAGAACACTCTGGATTGCCTCCCCACACTCCCGCCTCGCCGCTACCATAACAACCCCCATTGATACATCGCTGATAAACATTCGGCCTTTTTTATCTGACGGGTTTAAGAGTTCAATATCAGGCATTGGCACGCTCCATATAAGTGCCGGCATACTTTCTATTCAAACAGGCATCAATATCATCGCATTGGTATTCTGTCGTATCTCTCCCCAGCACGTTGCTATAGGTCGGGTATTCGTGTACATCGCTTCCCCTGTGACCACATACTTCGCAGGTCTCTACTTTTGCAAACTGGATATCATCCCCTTTGTGTAATCCGCACTTTGGTTCATAGGTGTTAGTAGTCATTGTCGTTCTCCTTTTTGATTAGTCCTCTCTGCCATCAGGTTCTATTATTCTTTTCTTCCAGTACCAACTAATAATACGGTCTAGTAAAGAAGGTTTCTGTTTTTTAAGATAATCACTGTAGATTTTCTGCACCCTTTGCCTAGAGATACCATACTTTGTACCGATTAATTGGAAAGTACAGCCCGCTTTTCTCATTTTCACTATGTCTTTTGTTCTGTCAATATTCATCATAGATATAGACTACCATAAAAAGTGCCATCTGTCAATACCCAAAACAACAAAATTAAAAATATTTTATAAAAAGCTTAAAAAGGTATTGACAATGGGTTTCTAGTGTGGTATTTTATATATAGTACATTTAAAACAGAATACAGTTTAGCTGGGTCTAGTGCGATGTACACTACTAGATAAATGAGACGGCGGAATATAAGAAAGCGTTGAAGCCAGCTAATTGTAGAGCTCACTGGATGGGAAAAAACCAGCGTGGACGGCTTCTGGCAGACAGAATTGACTCGGCAAATGTCCCGAGATAGTCCTTATTCGGCATAGCCGATAGAGAGCCAGAGTCCAGTAGGCGAAATGCCAGAGAGGGGTTGGGACTAAAACATAAAATTGAGGGCGAGGTTTATCTGAACTCTCTGTTCCAGCCCCTCAAAGCCAAATATGAAAGGAGATAAGATGAAAGAAATTGTTATGAAAGATACCTCGGTGATACTTATCGATGATTGTGATTATGTTTTATTAGTATCGAATAAGTGGCATAAACTCACAGTGGGAAATTGCAATTATGCTGCTACGTATATAGTTTTGCCAGATGGGAGTAGAAAACAAGAACTAATGCATCGGATTATACTGAAACCATTTAAAGGGTGGGAAGTAGACCATATAGATGGTAATGGGCTTAATAATCAAAGGGGTAATCTTAGAATATGTAAACATAGAAATAACCAAATGAACAGAAGGAAGCATATAATCGGGACATCTCAATATAAAGGGGTTAGTTGGGATAAGGATAAACAAAGGTGGAGAGCCAGTATCTCTGTGAACGGGAAGCGGCGCAGGCTTGGAAGTTATAAAAAAGAAAAAGATGCTGCCTCGGCTTATAACAAGGCAGCTAAATTGATATATGGTGAATATGCCAATCTGAACAATATCTATTAAACGACAAAACCAGCCCTCGTTTTATGGAATGCTTATCAGGCAAACCACAACGAGGGCTGAATACTTTATTAAGTTGGATACCATCACTTATCACTAAATTAAAACAAAATGGCTAGAATCGCATTGTAGGGCTTATGATTTGATTGAGATATATCCTGCATCCAATAAGAGTCTAACAATATCTCTAGTAAGGTCATTGATTTTAGTATGTTTGATACGACCTTTGCAATAGAGTTCAACAGCTTCGTGTATCATAGTTTCAAGTTTCATTTCAGGAGAAAGGCGTTCATCGATATAGATTGACATAGTTTCAGGGTCGCCGTAACCACCGCCACAGGATTTACCAGTTTCAGGGTCAAAGACTTCGGATAGGTTTTGAAAGTATAATCTAATCATTCCACACCTGTTATAAGCCAGATAATTACAGCTGAGCAGATAGAGGCAATAGTAGTGCCGATTTTCTTTATCCAGGAGATGTCGTTTTTATTTTTTAATGCCCTGTCGCTTGTTTCCTGTATAATAGCGCAGTAATCCTTTTGCCATATTTCCATACGTT